>JAIRVC010000134.1 GCA_031254095.1 Acidobacteriota bacterium | reverse complement strand
GTACACCTTTGGAAAGACTTCCGGATATTTTGCCAGCCCTTCGGAAAAAGATTTTCCGGTTTTCACTTCCTTCAGCACGTCGCGCACTATCTCCGCCATTGCCGGGCTTTCCGCGATCTGCGCGAGGATGGTGAGGCATCTGTCAAGAGGAAAACCGGCGTGCGTCAGTATGCGCAGTTCCTGTGTAAAGATCAGCAGGTCTTTTGTCTGAACTTTTTTCGACTTCCATGGCCATTCAATCTCGCGCTTGAAAACAGACTCCCGGCCGGTGGTTCCTATATGTACCGGCAGCAGCCCCATTTCCTGGAGTTTTGCGGAGACGGTTCCTTCGTCGGCGGCTTCAATGCTGCTTTCGATGACCTTCCCTTCCATGGTGATCGCGCGATAGCTATACGATGGCATACTTATTCTCAAACAGTGGCTAGTGGCTAGTGGTCAGTAAACAGGAAGCGGGCGTCCCGCCTGCATTCTCGCATTTTACAACTAGCCGCTGACCACTAAAAATCATGCTTCTTCCTGTGTGACGCGAATAACTTCGGCTATGCTGGTAATTCCATGCTTGACCTTCAGCCAGCCGTCGTCCCTGAGCGAACGCATCCCGTTTTCAATCGCCTTTTTGCGAATCTGTCCCGCGTCCGCTTTTCCCACGGTCAGCTTGCGTATTTCGTCGTTGACGATCATAAGTTCGTAAATGCCTATACGTCCCATAAAACCGGTGTTGCTGCACTCGGCGCAGCCGCGTCCCTCATAAAACCGTACCTGCCCGTTTCCCGCGCCGTTTTGCGGAAAACCGATCTCCCTCAGCATTTCCGGCATGGGATGAACTTCGGTCTTGCAGTGCGGGCAGATGACGCGCACAAGGCGCTGCGCCAGGATTCCAAGCACGGAAGAAGCGATAAGATAATCCTCCGCGCCCATATCGGTCAGCCGCGAAATGGCGCTGGGAGCGTCGTTCGTATGAAGCGTCGAAAAAACCAGATGTCCGGTCAGCGCCGCGCGGATGGCGATCTCGGCCGTTTCAAGATCGCGAATTTCGCCGACCATAATGACGTCGGGATCCTGCCGGACTATGTGGCGAAGCCCCGCGCCGAATGTCAGCCCGATCTGTGCGTTGACGTGGATCTGGTTGACGCCCTCGATCTGGTATTCGACGGGATCCTCAATGGTAATTATTTTTTTGTCCGGCAGGTTGATCGTAGACAGCCCGCTGTAGAGCGTCGTGGTCTTGCCGCTTCCCGTCGGCCCCGTCACCAGGAAGATGCCGTGGGGGCGGCGGATCAGCGATTCAAAAGCCGCCAGCGAATCCGTCGGAAAGCCCAGTTTGTTTATGTCATAGAGGCTGGCGTTGCTCTTGTCGAGAATACGCATAACCACGCTTTCGCCATAAAGCGTCGGGAGCGTGGAGACGCGCAGATCAATATCCCTGCCGAGAACTTTCAGCTTGATGCGCCCGTCCTGCGGCAGCCGCCGTTCGGCGATATTCAGCCGGGCCATAATTTTGACGCGGCTGATAATCGCCGCTTTCAGCTTCTTAGGCGGCGATTCCACATCGTGCAGAATGCCGTCGATGCGGTAGCGGACTTTCAGGTCTTTTTCGAACGGTTCGATGTGAACGTCGCTGGCCCGGCTTTCGATGGCTTTTGAAATCAGCAGATTGACCAGCCGGATGACGGGAGCTTCCGAAGCCAGATCTTTCAGTTGTTCAATGTCCTCTATTTCATCCGAAAAATTTTCAATTTCGTCTTCGCCGATGCCTTCGATTATCCGGCCCATCGCGCCGGATGACGAACCGTAGAATTTTTCCAGCGCGTCCATGATTTCGCTCTCGGCTCCGAGAAGCGCGCGCGCCTGAAGCCCCGTCGCCTGCCTGACCGAATCAAGCGTCGCGCCGTCCATGGGGTCGGTCATGGAGAGGGTGATTACGCCTCCCTCAAGCGCCACCGGTACGAACTTACACTGCTTCATGAAGCGAAGAGAGAGTGAGCTGTCCAGTACGGAAACTTTTGGATAATCCACGGCTGTGATGGCGGGCATTTGAATATGTTCAGAGACTACGGCAAGGCAGTCGCGTTCTGAAACATAGCCGAGATCAACCAGCAGCTTGCCAAGCTTTTCCCGCGACTCGGATTGCAGGTTAAGAGCCGTGCGCAGCTCTTCTTCGTCTATGAGGCCGCGCCGCAAAAAGACCTGCCCGATAAGCTCATTTGATTTAAGAGATCCGATTTTAATGCTCAAGCAATTTCCCGCTCCTGTTTACATTGAATATCCGGGTGATAATTTCCTTCCGGCGGAACCAGCCAATACGATTAATTTTACCATAGATCGCCGGTTCAGGAAACGCTGATTAACCGGGCATCACAAGGGAAACGCTGATTAATTGCCTGATGCGGGCGAATTGCCAAATTGTTTACGGCGGCGCGGCGCTCGCAGTCTCAAAATATTTTTTATATGGGAACCCCTGATGCACGGGCTCCCCGGCTTTGCGCGCCTCGCATATCTGCCGACAGGCAGACACAATATCCCGCGCAGACAATCAATCAGCGTTTCCCGGGGCGGCTTATCTCTTTATGAATGTTTCAACGAAAATGCCGGTAAGCCCGCTGTCGCTGGTTATCATGCGATGTTTGAAATACCAGCGGCCGTCGCGTTTGATGAATTCGTCGTTTTCGCGTCCATGCTCGATTAATACCGGCATTGCCGTCGGTTCCGGCGAATGGATGCCTACCCAGATCGTGTCGCCTTTGGCGGAATCGCCATTGACGGTAATCCTCGTATTGTTGAGCATCATGCGGAAAGTTCCGCCGCGCAGGGATGGAGAGTCCGCGCCCGTGGCCGCTATTTTATAAAGATTTTCGATCCCCTCACGGCCTGTGGCAATCGTGCCGTTTACGTCAAGAACGCTGTCTTCGAGATAATAATCACCGAAGCCTTTACCGCCTGTTCCGAGCTGCGAATAGTAATCAATCAGCAGCTCTTCAATGGCGGTTTTGTCAAGCAGTTCCTGAAGAGCCGCCGAGTTCGCCGCCGTCGTATTGGTATGGGTGTTGGCGCACGCCGTTGCGAACAGCAAAAGCGCAACGGGAAAGAGTGTTTTCAGGATTTTTGTGGTTTTGCATATCTTCATCA
>JAIRVC010000036.1 GCA_031254095.1 Acidobacteriota bacterium | reverse complement strand
CACGTGCTTTGTTTTCAATAACGACTTCGGCGCACTCGCGGAAAGTTTTCAATTGCCGCTGTTGTATGCGCAGGGCTTCTTTGCTACGCTGTTTCTGTTCAAGCGGGTCAATGCCGTTTCTGATCTGACTGCGCATCTCACGCGCTCTGTCGCGGGCTTCGGCAAGGGATACTTCAGGATAGCTTCCTAATCCCATGTCGCGGCGGCGGGTGACGGTTTCACCTTTGCCGTTCGTCCGTGTTCCGACAGCGATTCGCAGAACCCATGAACGGGAATTGCCGACGACGCAAAAATGAAGGCCGTCAACGCCGCCTACGGCGTAACGACCTTCGGATTTGATTTTTGAAACTGTGAGGGCTGATAGTTCTTTAGCTTTTTTAGGCATGTACAGTGTTCTCCTTTATCCATCATTGTACCCCACTTAAAATAGTTGATTGTTGTAGTATACAACAAAACGTACTCGTGAGGCGAATCACTGTAACATGTTGAATAATAAACTATATGCAAGTCTCAACGTTGTTCAACGATACGCTATTTTCGCAGGCAATTACTCAGCGTTTCCTGAGATTATCGGACTGTTCCGCGATTTCAATGTACCGTTTAAGCTCATCAATCGCGTATCCCGCGATAAGCCCGGTCATTTTTGAAGCGTCGTTGTCATTTTCGCGGTAATGGTTAAAGCAGTCGTAATACTTTGTCCTGTCCGAAAATTTGATATTGACAGGCGGGTAACCCTCTTTCATCAATTCAAGATTTAAGAGCAGCCTTCCCACGCGCCCGTTGCCGTCGATAAATGGATGTATCGTTTCAAACCTCAAATGAAAAACCGCAGCCCTCTCGACAACGTGCAGATTTTGCATTTCCCCATCGTAATCAAGCTTCAACCGCTCCATCTGTACAGGCACTTCGTAAGGCTGGCAGGGATGAAAGCCGCCGACCCTGACGGGTACGCTTCTATACACGCCCTTATCCGTCCGCCTGTCCATCAAGACGAGAGAATGTATATCCTTTATGACCCGTTCGGAAACAGGGATTTTGTTTCTTACCAGATCCTCAACATAGCAGTAGGCGTCCCTGTGTCCGATCGCTTCCAGATGGTGCCGCAGCGGTTTCCCGCCGATTGTTACGCCCTCTTTCAGCACAAGGGCGGTTTCTTCAAGCGTGAGAGTACTGCCCTCAATCGCGTTTGAGTGATAGGTGTAATCTATCATAAAGTCATCGGACAGCCGCCTGACGCTTTCGGGAGATAACGGCCTTATGCTTTTCAGTTTACTGTAAAGAGTATCAAGTTCTTCAAACATGGCCGGCCTTCCCTTTGGGAGTGCAAAAAATTAAGACAGCAAACACGCTTCACCGGTCGATTGCACAATAATCGTAGTGGGCATTCCCCGCAGCAGCTCCGTGTAGGTCTCCTGAAAATGCGCGGGATCCGTGTCGGCGTCAACGCTGAAACCCAAAAACACGACGGCGGACGATCCGGAATATCGGCGCAGCGTGTTGGGGAAGCTGTCGTCGGACAAAATCGTCTCTATGGCTATATCCATGCGGGCGGACTCAATGAGCTTTTCCATTTCCTCGCGGGCGCTCTCTTTTTCCTCCGGCGTGTTTACGCCGCGAAGAATTCTTATTTTTGAGTCCGACCATTCCGGGTTGAGCGACAGCAGGTATGCGAGGATGACCATGAGAGAGCCGTTGTCCATGCCTCTCCACCAGATGTCGATCATCCGGTCATTGCCGTATTCCCGCGCAACCGGCACCTCTTTGCCGTAAATCAGCCCGACGCTCATATTGAGGCTTGCGGCGGTCGTGATGCTGTTCATAAACGTCCGCGCACGGGATTTGTCGCTCGACCAGCCAAGGATCGCCAGATTTGGCTTTATCGGGCCTATAGAATTCGCCTGTAGAAAATGGCTCATTCCGATGTCGAAGTCGGGCGTGACCAGAACCTCGGGAAAAGCCTTGATCCGGTTTTTTTTCAGGAATTCGTTGAACGAGGATACCGCCTCGGCGCGTTTGTCCGCCATCTCGGCGAAATTTCCTTCGATCATCGACGCTATGGTCAGGATGCCGCGGCCGCTTGAGAGCCAGTCGGCGTACTTGATCAGATGGAGTCTTTCGTCGTGGTCGCCGGCAAAGACCACCACTGTCGGACGCCAGTTCTTGGGATGTACGGGCAGGGAAGAGAGCGTCAGTAGATTGTCACGCGCCATTGAATAGAAGAAACCTCTGCGTGCGTCGCCGAAGGACGCCGACATGACGTACTTGCGCACGTAGTAAAACAGGCCGGCGAAGATAACCGCCGCCAGAATCGCCGCCTTAAAGTCGATGAGAAGGGTTACGGCGAAACTTGCAACCGCGCCGGCCAACGCGCCGAACCAGTGAAAAAACTTGAATCTCGGGCGAAAAGAAGGATTGCGGCTGAAAGATTCAACGAAAGCGGCAAGGTTTACAATTCCGTAGGTCCACAGGAAAAACATTGAGACGATCGACGCCACCATGTTGAACGACTCGCCGCCGCTGCCTTCCCTGCACGCGAAATATATGACGGTTATGTTGATAAACAGGGTCAGAAGGAGAGCCCTTCGCGGTTCTCCCTGCGGCGTCAGCTTCGCGAACATGTTGACGGGCTTGAGCAGCTTGTCGTGGGCGAGCGACTGCAGGACGCGCGGCGCGCCCAGGATTGTCGCCAGCGCGCTTGACATGGTGGAGGCAAGGACGCCCGCAACCACCAGTACGGTTGTTAAATAAGGCCAGAGCCCGATAAGGCTGTCATACGGATT
Source organism: Acidobacteriota bacterium (assembly GCA_031254095.1). Lineage (GTDB taxonomy): Bacteria > Acidobacteriota > UBA6911 > UBA6911 > UBA6911 > UBA6911. The sequence continues at coordinate 12,909 of JAIRVC010000036.1, read as the reverse complement.
ATCCGTAAGGCTGCCCCGCGTTATTGCGCCGCCGCAAAGGAGTATCTGCGCGGCGTATATCACGAACCCGACAAGGATGGCCAGAAGCGTGCCAAGCGGTATCGAGCGGGCCGGGTTTTTGAGGTCGCCGGACATGTTGACTCCCGACATTATTCCTGTGACTGCCGGAAAGTAGATCGCGAACAGCACCCAGAAAGAGTACGGGCTCCCCTCAAGCGCCCCGGTGTTTTCCATAAAGACCCGTGGATCAAACTTTAACGCCGCGCCGATGAGGAATGACGCGATTGACAGGCCCATTATGACCATGACCACAAACTGGGTCTTGATAATTATCGAAGCGCCCCTGAACGCGAAAAAGGCCATGATGGCAAAACCCGCGTAAGCTATATAGGCATAGTACGGGTCGAGCGCGGGAAAAGTGCGTATCACCGCTTCCGAAAAACCGATAATGTAAAACGAGATTGATAGGGACTGGGAAATAAATATCGTGAGCGCGACGGCCCCTCCGAATTCGGGCCCTATGGAGCGCGAGATTAGGTAGTAAGCGCCCCCGCCCTTGACCTCGGTGTTGGTCGCGATGGCGGAAATGGACAGCCCTGTGAGCGAGGTTATCGCTTTGGCCAGAATAAGGATAATGAGCGCCTGATAAATCCCCGCGTGTCCCACTACAAAATTGGCGCGCAGAAATATCACAACGCCGATTATCGTCATAATCGCGGGCGTAAAGACGCCGTCAAACGTGGAAAATTTCTTTACATCAGGCAGCATGGGAGCAGAACCGCCATTTCATTATTTGGTGTTTATTATTTCAATTTTGGGACGCCGAAACAGCCCGCGCGGACAATTAATCAGCGTTTCCCAGGCTCAAATATTAATCCTGCCCGGAATTTTGTACAATGGGATCGTTTTACGGCGCGCCCGTTTGACGCCGTAGCGAGCGCATTACCCCCCCCCTGTCTTGAAATAAACGGTACTGTTCAACCCCTTATGGAGTCAGGGCAGACGCATCAAAAAAGCGTGATTTTTGAATACCTTAGCGTTTTGACCTATATTTTTTTAAGGTGTTCAAAATGTTCAATCGCACAATAAGCCGCAATTCAGGCGGAAAATTTAGATGCGTCTGCCCTGAGGGTTTGCGCCTGCCTTTCGACTGACCGGTCTGATCGGCATTACGGGTTTGACTGGATTCACTCCGATGCCCGCACGCGTTCCGAACTTTGCGTCGTTCAAAGCGAAATACAAGGAAACGTCCGAGATGGTGCTGGATTTCATCCAGCGCTCAGAAGGCTTTCGGTGTTGACGTCCCGATGTAGTCATAGTTTTTTCTGGAATTTAGGAAATAAATTTAAATGCACTCGCTCTGGCTTCATATATTGAGAGGCGCGCGCGGCGAAAGTTGCGTAAAAACGGGGGAGGGGGCTAAATCCGTAAAGGGTGACTGCGCGCACCGGCGCGCTGCTTAAACCTTGCGAACGCCCGGCCCGTATATTTCGCGGAAAATTCCACAAAACATCCGGGCCGGATTTTCAAAAGCCGGGAATCAGGCTTTTTTTGCCAGTATTTCCGCGCCCAGCTTCATGCAGTCCGCCCGGCGGAGATTATCAAAATCATCCGTTGATACGCCCATCTTCGCGTATGTATCCATATTGTCTTTATAGACTTTTGGATCCCAGACGGCTTTTGTGATGCGCCCGCCGAACGCGGCGCGGGGAACAGACGAAGCGACTCCGGCCGATTTTACCAATATGCCGTCGATATACGTCTTAACCTGTTCATCGCCGGGCATATTGCGAAGGTTGCCGCATACCACGAAAAGCCCGCGAACCTTTCCCTTAATTTTGGCGGCGTTCGCCTCAAGATATTTATTCAGTTCCGGAAGTATTGTGAACCCCATAATAGCGGATCCAATCACCAGATTGTCATAAGCCGCGATGTCGGCCGGTGGTTTGCGGACGTCATACACATCGGCAATTGCGCCCATGCCTTCGGATACCCATGCGGCGGCGTCGCGAGTCGTTCCGTACATTGTCGCGAACAGAACCGCCCATTTCTCCTTGGACTGGGACGGTTGAGGGATAAACTGAGCCCGCAATGGCGCGGCAATAGCCAGCGAGCCAAGTCCCGCGCCGATATTCAAAAAAGTTCTTCTTTCCATGTTTCCTCCAAATTTTAATCCCTGTATTGTTACCGGAAAACGTTCGTGTAACAAGCAAAATCTTACGGACGGGCGCGCTCCGTAAAAGTCATAGAAATCTTTGATGCGGGACTGCCGTCGTCCTCGCCTAAAACTTCTATTCCATGAAGTTACTCTCAAAGATGGTTCACGGCGAATTTTTCTGAACAATGACCACTGGCCACGGGCCACTAACCACTAACCGCCGTAAGGCGGTTCACGCGGCTCACCTCTTTATTTGACAGACATTCCTTCCGGCATCTATACTCCTTGTCTATGTCAGGAAGGGAAAAAATTCATGGGACGACAATCCTGCTGGTTCAAAAAGACGGGCGGGTCGTTCTGGCTGGCGACGGACAGGTATCTTTCGGCGACACGGTTATAAAACAGCGCGCCCGTAAGATTCGGCGCGTCTATAACAACAAGGTTCTTGTCGGTTTTGCCGGAGCGACGGCGGACGCTTTTGCGCTTGTGGCGCGCCTTGAGGCCAAGCTTGAGCAGTTTCAGGGAAATTTGAACCGCGCCGCCGTTGAACTCGCGCAGGAATGGCGCACGGATCGCGCGCTGCGCCATCTTGAGGCATATCTGCTTGCCGCCGACGGTAAAAATGTCTACATGATTTCGGGCACAGGCGATGTAATTGAACCGGACGACGGTTTGCTCGCGGTAGGTTCCGGCGGCGCTTACGCGCTTGCGGCGGCGCGGGCGCTTATGCGCAACAGCAAACTGCCGGCCCGCAAAATCGCCGAGGAGTCTCTTAAAATCGCCAGCGAAATATGCGTCTTCACCAACTGCGAAATCACAGTGGATGAACTGTAACCGCCTTGCAGTGACCAGTGATCAGAAAATTTGCCGTGAGCCATCTTTCAGGCGACTTCCGGGATGGAAGCTATGGGTATGGGTAAGGGAAATAAAATGTCGAAAACTCCGACACCGCGTAAAACCAGGCCTCGCGGACTTGATGAAATGTCTCCAAAAGAGATCGTGGCTGAACTTGACCGTTACGTCGTGGGGCAGCAGGCCGCCAAAAAAGCGGTCGCCATCGCTCTGCGCAACCGCGTCCGCCGCAGACAGCTCGATGAAGAAATGGCCGACGAGATCGCGCCCAAAAATATCATCATGATAGGCCCTACCGGCGTCGGCAAGACCGAAATCGCCCGCCGCCTCGCGCGGCTGGCCAATTCTCCTTTTCTGAAAGTCGAAGCGACAAAGTTCACCGAGGTCGGATATGTCGGCCGAGACGTGGAGTCAATGGTGCGCGATCTGGCGGAAATCGCCGTCGATATGGTTCGCGAAGAAAAAATCATGGAGATCGAGGAAAAAGCCGAGCTTAACACGGAGGAGCGCGTGCTTGATCTGCTGCTTGGCGCGGCGTCCCGCATACCGGGTGAAAACGCTCTTTCGGAAGGAAGCGAAGACCTTGACCGCATCGAAAATCACCGCGAAAAAATGCGGCAGCAGTTTCGCGACGGCAAGCTTGACAAACGCGTCATTGAAATCGACATTCGCGAACATTTAGCCAACCCTGTGGCGATGCAGTTTTTTGAAGGCGCCACCATGGAAGAGGTTCAGTACAATATGCGCGACTTTTTCGCCGGCATGATGGACGGAAAGCCCAAAAAGCGGCGCATGTCGGTCGAGGAAGCGGCTGAATACATCGTGCAGGAGGAGGAGCAGAAGCTCGTCGATATGGATCAGGTCGCCCGCATGGCGCTCGATCGCGTGGAGGAAAGCGGCATTATCTTTCTTGACGAGATCGACAAAATCGCCGGGCGGGAATCGGGACACGGCCCGGACATCAGCCGCGAGGGCGTACAGCGTGACATTCTGCCGATCGTAGAGGGAACCACGGTAAATACGCGCTATGGCATGGTGCGCACCGATCATATTCTTTTTATCGCCGCCGGAGCGTTCCATACCTCAAGGCCGACCGATCTCATACCGGAACTACAGGGGCGCTTTCCCATCCGCGTGGAAATGACCGATCTCAAGGAAGACGATTTTATCCGTATTCTTACGGAGCCGAAAAACGCCCTGATAAAGCAGTACACGGCGCTGCTCGGCACTGAAGGGCTGATGCTTGATTTTACCGACGACGCCATACGCGAAATCGCCCGCCTGGCCGGCAGGGTAAACGAAAGCAACGAAAATATCGGCGCGCGCCGCCTGCATACGATATTTGAAGCGCTGCTTGACGACGTGGCGTTTGAAGGAAAACAGCGCAAGCCGAAAAACGTCCGGATAACTGCGGAATACGTCAGCCGGAAACTGGAAGGCATAGCGCAGGATAAGGATCTGAGCCGCTATATTTTATAACAAATGAACTCTCTAAAACTTCCGGCTGCGGTTCTCTGCTGCGCGCTCTGCGTCTTTTTTTCAGGCTGTGCCCGCATCGCCGCCCCCAAGCCGCCTGAACGCCGCGTTCCCGAAACCGTGCGCGACCTTGAGGCGCGTCAAACCGGCGAAGAAATAACTCTGACTTTTTCCCTTCCAGAACGAAATACCGACGGGAGTCCGGCGCGGACGATCCGCTCCCTGGAAATTTTCCGGATTACGGAAAAGGCCGGAGCGGAAATCCCGGCGTTTTCCGCGGAGCTTTCCGAAGAAAATTTCCTCGACCGCGCGGCGCATATTTTTTCGATTCCCGCCTCGCGTTTTGAGGAATATACGCGGGGAAATGTTTTTGTCATACGCGATGCGCCGCGCGTAGCGCCGGGAGAAAGCTTTCATTCTCTGCGGTTCATCTACGCGGCGGTTTTCGTAAACGAAAAAAATCAGGCGGCGGGTCTGGGCAGACGCGCGGTTGTTCAACCGGTGGTTTTGCCGCCCGCGCCGGAAGGCCTCGCCGCCGTTTTAACTGAAAAAGAAATTCGCGTAACCTGGACGCCGCCGCCGGAAAGCGCGAACGCCGCGCGGCCATTCCGGATTGCCTATAATATTTATCGCTCGGAGAACCCGGATGAATTTCCGCTCGCTCCGGCAAACGGCGCGCCGATTCAGGCGGCCGAATATGCGGACTCCGATTTTCAGCTTGATAAAACCTACTATTACGCCGTCAGCGTTGCCGCGGCCTCGAATCCTCCGGCGGAAAGCGGGCGCTCAGAAATTTTAAAAGTCGAAGCGCGGGATATTTTCCCGCCGTTGTCGCCGGGGAGCTTCACTGTGATCGCCGGAAACGGCAAGGTCACGCTTTTCTGGACGCCGTCGCCTTCGCCGGATGTCGCGGGATACCGCATTTTTCGGAAAGACCGGGCGGGATCGCGTAAACCATTGCGTGATGAATTAATCACTGGGATAAGCTACGTGGACGAAAACACGGATCCGGACGGCGCGTACATTTATGAAATCCAGGCTGTGGACGGGCGGGGCAACGCCGGCGAAACCATTGAGGGGAACCTTTAAAAACTCCAAAATCAAGGCTCGCGGCCGGGACAAAAGCGGAGTTTGCATTTGAGGTAAATGGGCATTTTGGATCGGCCGCGCAACGCAGAGTTTGGGGTTTTTAGAGGTTCCCTTGAGGGCGAAACCGAAAGATAGCATTACGGTCTGTAGATATTGCGAATCAGCTCCTTGCCGGGAAGCCGGTAAATATCAAAATCTTTATCAAGGCTAATGATCTCCCTGATGCCGGTTTTCTCCGCCGTGATTACCAGCGTGGCATCGGCAAAATCCATGGGTATATCTGCGTACTTGCCCGTCAGTTCCACAATGCGCGGCATGTCATTTTGATTTATATCGCCGATAATTACGCCCTTGCACATAACCCACTCATAAAAATCCCGCTGTGCGTCAGTGCTGAAATCCAGCAAATGGGAAACTTCGGTAAACACCGCTATGGTGCTTACATACCTGTACGGATGCGCCTTGAGGAAAGCCAGTATTTTCCGGTGGTTCTTTTCGCTTGAATCAAAAAGGGCAATCAAGGGGCCCGCATCAATGAGTATTGAGTTCAGCAAGCCGCCATCCTGCCTGAAAGTTTCTCTTTTATTCGTTTTTTATATGTAGTTGCCCGGTCGTTTTCACCCGACCCGTATTTGCCGAAAAAGCCTTCGCCAAGACTGAAGGAATCTATCTCGTTCTCTTCCTGCGTATAGTACATTTCCAGCGATTCTATAATGATATCGGATTTTGTCTTTTTTTTAATTTTGGAGAGAGCGAGAAGTTTATTCCTGGTATCAACAGGAAGCCTCGCGGTAGTTATTTTATCGCTTAAAATTGTCATCATATTACAATTTGTAATATGTAAATTGATAAATGTCAAGCCGCCCTACGATACTTACGGTTATTGACAGCGCGGAACGTTTGCCGCCTTTTACACCGCGCGGCGTCAATAAAAATAATTGAACGAATATCGGAATTTAGCGTTCATATATATTTATGGCTAACCGTTGGCGGAGCGAGTGTAGCTCGCGGAACCGGCGGCTAGTCACGTCTCGCGCCTCCGGCGCTGATTTGATGTGTTTTATATTTTAATGCGCTCGCCATGATTGATGCGGCGTTACGCTTGCGCGGGAAGGCTGTTTTATCGTAAGATATAAGTTTGTTTTAATATCTTACTTTTTTATATTGAGCGGCTGGAGGCGGGATGAGTAAAGCAGTCAGTTTTGGAATCTGTCTTCTGGGAATCCTTTTATCGACGATTCCGGCGATGGCACAGTCCAACAACGCGGTTATCGTAGAACGCATAGACATCCGCGGCAGCCGCCGTATACCTGAAGATACCATCCGCTCCCAGATAATACAGACGCGCCCCGGCGAGCCATTCGAGGCGTCGCGTGTCGAATTTGACCTGCGCGCCATTCATCGCCAGAATTATTTTGAAAATATCGTGGTGGAGGAAAGAGACGGCGATATCGGGAAAATCATAACTTTTATAGTAAGTGAAAAACCCCTGATCCGCGCCATCGAATACGCCGGCAATAAATCCTTCTCTGAATCCGACATCCTTGACGCTTTTAAGGAAAAAAAGCTCGGCCTGACAGTGGACAGCCAGTACGATCCTTCCAAGGTGAAAATGGCGGAGCGCCTTTTACGGGATCTGATGATTCAGAGCGGCAAGCCGCTTGGAAGCATCCATTCGGAAGTCGGAGATATTCCCCCGTATCACGTCCGGCTTCGCTTCGTCGTGGACGAGGGAGACAATGTCCGCATAGGCACGATAAATTTTACGGGAGACAAGGTTTTTAAAGACTCCGAACTGCGCGGAGCGCTACAGCTCAACAAGGAACGATCCGTCTTTACCATGTTCAAGGGTACGGACAGATACCACAGGGAAAAGCTGGAATACGACATTGAAACCAACGTGAAATCCTTGTACCAGCAGCACGGCTATATGGATGTGCAGCTCGGATATCCAGTCACCCGCATATTCGAAGGCCCTCGCGGCATAATTCCGTTTTTGCGCAAAACAAAACATCAGTTCTATGTCGAAGTTCCCATCGAAGCGGGCGAGCAGTACCGTTTGGGCGCACTTGAACTGAAAGAATGCGGCGTCCTGAATTGCGAAGCACTTGTACCTGCGTTCGGCATGAAAGAGGGAGACATATTCAATTTCAAGGGAGTCCGGGACACCATGGAGGAGATCAAAAAGGCCTATGGAAACCTGGGCTATATCAATTTCTCCTATCTGCCGGACATGCAGCGCGACCCTGAAAAGAAAAATACCTACAATGTGACGATGACCATGCAGCCGGACAAAATGTTCTTCGTCAACCGCATCAATTTTCTCGGAAACACCAAGACCCGCGACAAGGTAATGCGCCGCGAGTTCTCTCTGGAGGAAGGACGGGCTTTTAACAGCAGAGCGCTTGAAATGTCGGTACTGGCGCTGAACCAGTTGGGCTATTTTGAGCCGATAGAGGAAAAAGATTACAATGTAAAACCCAATGAACAAACCGGCATGGTGGATGTGGACATCACGGTAAAGGAAAAAAGTCAGCAGTCGATCAGCTTTTCCGGCGGCATAAGCGGTCTTTCCGGAAGTTTCATCGGCGCCAATTATTCGACTAACAATTTCCTTGGCCGCGGCGAAACCATAGACGTCAGCATTATGGGCGGAACACGGCAGACCAACTACCTCGTCAGTTTTCAGGAGCCTCATCTGCTTGATACGCGCTGGAACACGGGAGTACAGTTTTTCAACACCCGGTATCGCTACGACACATACACCACTTACGGTTTGACCGACTACGAGGGCAACGCCTCCGAACTTTTCACGCAGCGCACAACCGGCGTAACGCTGAATCTGAGCCGGCGGATACGCTGGCCCTGGAGCGCCGGCATCAGCTATACATATCAGAGGATCGGCGTCAGCAGCATCGCTCCGGGATTTGAAAATTTCGCGCTCGGCCAGTTTGTCGGTTTCACCTCAGGCGACGCGAACGACGCGCTCTCAGGAATTATACGCAGCGAAATTACCCCAACGGTTCAATACAACACAACCAACGCCTATTACAACGCCACGGCGGGGACAAACCTGTTCGTGTCGACCGCCATTGCGGGCGGAATTTTCGGCGGCGATTTCAGTATGTTTCGCCCGTCATTGGGAGTCAGGCATTTTATAGCGGACAAATGGATAAGCAACGGGCGGAACGTTTTCGCGTTCAACCTCCAGTTGCAGTACGTTCAGTCATACGGCAGATCGGTAGTTCCTTTCTTTGACCGTTTCTTTATCGGGGGAGAAGACACAATACGCGGATTCGACATACGCTCAATAAGCCCGATCGCGGTGACTTCGACCCCGCAGTTTGACTTTTACGGCAATCCGATCATCGACCCTAAAACCGGCCTGCCCCAGACGCTGGAATCCTCGCCCTTTGCCGTGGGCGGCGACAGCATGGGCGTCTTTAATTTCGAGTATCGCATTCCGATCGCCGGTCCGCTCATGATGGCGGGTTTTTACGACATCGGCGTTACGCGCGCCATGCGGAAAAGTTCGATGGGAGATTTCGGCGGCAGCTCCGTGAATATCGTCGATGGAACAAACAGCAAGCTGCGCGGCTCCACGGGAGTGGAAATTCAATTTACGCTCCCGGTTGTGAACGCGCCCTTCCGGCTGATTTTCGCTTACAACCCGCAGAGGCTCTCCGGTTCGATTACTACTCCAAACGGAGCGGTGTATACTTTGAACGAACCAAAAAGAGACATAAAATTCACGGTGGGAAGAAGCTTCTAGCCAAAATGTAAATGTAACTTAAATTTAGCGCCGGATACATCCGGCACGTTTAACAATCCGGACGGAACGCCGCCGGATTTTCAAGGAGAACAGATTTCATGAATCGATTTTTACTGGCTGTTTTTATCGTCGCCCTGACGTTGCCGGCTGCCGGCGTTGCCCAGACGGCGGCGACCGCAGTCCACGCGCCAACGGTTAAAATAGGATGGTTAGACGCCGATCAGGTCATTCAAACCTGTGACGAAGGCGCCAGAATAATGGCCGACATGCAGAAATTCGTTGACGCGAAAAACGCGGAGCTTGACGCTATGAGGCGGGAATTTGAAGAGCTGCGCAACAGACTGGAAGTACAGGCTGCAAAGCTGACCGACGAAGCCCTTATGGATCTTGATGAAAAAGCGAGTTCACAGGAACTCAAGCTGCAAAGATTTCAGGAAGACACGCAGAGAGACATCACCGCCCGGCGTCAGCGGCTGATTAATAACATTTCCGCAAAAATAGGGCCGATCATTGAAAAGGTTGCCCTTGAAAAAGGTCTTGACGCCATCCTGCTCCTTAATCCGCAGCGTGACGCCTGGATCAATCCCGCGCTGAATGTGACGGAAGATGTAATCAAGGCATATAATCAGGCTTATCCGGCCGGCGTTCCGACCATCCCGCCCGCCGCGAAAAAACCGTAAATTTAGTGGCTAGTGACGAGTGGCTAGTGACGAGTGGCGAGTGATCAGAAAAAGCGGGCCTGTTTTCCCTGCAAAAACTAGCCACTAGCCACTAGCCACTAGCCACTGGCCATTAGCCACTGTCATGAGAGATATTCTGGAAATTTTGCCGCACAGGTATCCGTTTCTGCTGGTTGACCGCATTCTGGAAACCGACGGCGAAACGTTTATGGTCGGGATAAAAAATGTTTCACGCGGCGAACCGTTTTTTCAGGGGCATTTCCCCGATCATCCGGTCATGCCGGGCGCGCTGCTTGTAGAAGCGATGGCGCAGGTAGGCGCGGCGCTTCTTTTTTATAAAAACGCCGACAGAAAAACCCAACTGGTTTATTTTTCAGGCATTGACCGCTGCCGCTTCCGGCGGCCTGTCATTCCCGGCGATCAGCTTCGTATAGAGGTCAGCCTCCTGCGCCAGCGTTCTCGCCGCTACTTCAAAATGAAAGGCCGGGCGCTGGTTGACGGCGGCGTGGCGGCTGAAGGAGAGCTTTCATGTTCCGTGGTCGATCGCCCGTGAGTTTAAGCCGGATATTCCATGAGGATTCTACTGCGGCGGCGCAACCAGGCGTGTTGGCTGCATTGCGCTCGTTCAGCCTCCTCGCTGCGAATCCTCATGAAATATCCGGGTTGACAATTTCTTCAACAATTGCCCGCCCCGCGTGAAAACAAAATGCCCATACATCCTACCGCGATTATTGATTCCTCCTGCGAAATAGATTCAACGGCTTCCGTGGGGCCGTACTGCGTCATCGGCCCGGAAACGTCCATAGGCGCGGGCGTGACGCTTGACGCGCATGTCCACGTTTACGGCTGGACGGCGATAGGAGAAAACTGCCGCTTTTACAGTCACGTATCCGTCGGCGCTGACCCGCAGGATCTCAAATACAACGGCGAAAAAACGTATCTGCGCATAGGCGGCGGCAACGTGTTCCGCGAGTTTGTCACTCTGCATCGCGGCACGCCGGGCGGGAATGGCGAGACGGTCATCGGAAACAATAATTTTATAATGGCGTCCGCTCACGTCGCGCATGACTGCATAGTGGGCAACAGCGTCATCATGGCCAATGCCGCCACGCTGGCCGGGCATGTCACAATCGGCGACCACGCGACAATCGGCGCTTTTTCGGCGGTGCATCAATTTTGCCGGGTCGGCACACATGCCTTCATCGGCGGTTTTTCAGTCGTCACGCGCGACGCCCTGCCTTTTGTTAAAACGGTCGGCGCGCGCAATGAAGCCGGAATTTACGACATAAACGCGATCGGGCTGCGGCGCAAGGGGTTTTCAGAAGAATGTATCCGGGAACTGAAACGGGCGTACCGCCTGCTGTTCCGCTCCGGCCTGAACACCGGCGAGGCGATAGCCGGAGTAAAAGCGAAAACCTGGACATTCCCGGAAGTAGAGCTTCTTGTCGGATTTATTGAAAGCTCCGAACGGGGCTTTATTCGGTAGCCGTCTCACGGCGGCTGGTAGCTAAATGAACGAAAAAATCGGAGTAATCGCGGGAAACGGGCAATTCCCCTTTCTTGTTCTCGATTCCGCGCGGAAGCAGAATATAGATATCGTCGTTGCCGCCATTAAAGAAGAAGCCGCGCCCGAAATCGAATCCGCCGGTTTTCCGGTTCATTGGCTGAGGCTTGGCGAACTCGGCAAACTCGTCCGGATTTTCCGGGAGGCCGGGGTCTGTAAAGCTATTATGGCCGGGCAGGTCAAGCACGTTCAGATATTCAGCTCCGGCATTCCGGATTGGACCATGATTAAAATGCTGGCCGGGCTGAAGCAAAAAAACACCGATTCGCTCATTGGCGGCGCAGCCCGCGTACTGGAGGAAAACGGAATCACGCTGCTCGATTCCTCAACGCTGATTGAGCCTCACCTTGCCGCGCCGGGCAGGCTGACGCGCCGGGGGCTGAACAAATCCGAGCAGGCGGATGTTGACTACGGGCGGCCGATTGCGCGTAAAATCGCGGGGATGGACATAGGCCAGACCATCGTTGTGCGCAACCGGGCGGTTGTCGCGGTTGAGGCGATGGAAGGAACGGACGCGGCAATTCTGCGCGCCGGAGAGCTGGCGTGCAAAAAAGACCTGACCATCGTCAAGGTCAGCAAGCCCATGCAGGACATGCGCTTTGATATTCCGGTCATAGGCATCATGACAGTGGATAATATGATCGAGTGCGGCGCGACGGCGCTGGTTATCGACGCCGGCCGCACGCTGGTTTTTGACAGGGAGGCCGTCCGGCAAAAAGCCGACAAACACGGCATCGCCATTGTCGCGCTGCCTGTTTAATAGTCAGTGATCAGTGGTCAGTTGTCAGTGATCAGAAAAATGAAGTAGATTTATGAGCGTACAGCAATATAGAGAGTTGATTGTTTGGCAGAAAGCCATGTCTTTGGTAAAGGAAATATATTGTTTGACCACGAAATTGCCAAAGGAAGAATTGTATGGGCTTTCAAGTCAAGTTCGGAGAGCGGCAATATCTATTCCTTCAAATATTGCTGAGGGACAAGCTCGAAATTCAACAAAGGAATTTACAAAGTTTTTATCAATCGCAAGAGGTTCAAAAGCGGAATTGCAAACACAATTATTAATATGTGTTGAGATTGGATATCTATCAGAAGCGGATATCAATACAGCAATGGGTCTGTCTGAAGAAGTCGGTAAAATGCTTTCATCTCTCATCCAAAAACTGACCACTGACCACTGATCACTGACCACTTAGAAAGGATGCCATGGACAAAATTCGCGTGGGGGTAATCGGGGTCGGGGCGCTGGGGCAGCATCACGCAAGGGTGTACGCGTCGCTGCCTGAAGCGGAGCTGGTTGGCGTTGTTGACGCCCTGCCTG
>JAIRVC010000027.1 GCA_031254095.1 Acidobacteriota bacterium | reverse complement strand
TTGATTTTTTAGGCATTTTGTCAAAATTCATAGTTCACCTCTTTTTACAATTGCGGACGGGTACGGATTCTCTCGCCGGCATCGACGCCGGCGAGAGAATCCGTACCCGTCCGCAATTGTAAAAAGAGGTGAACTATGAATTTTGACAAAATGCCTAAAAAATCAAAATGGCGCGGCAGAATTGCGCTTTGCGCGGTAATCGTGATTATCGCGGGAACGTTGTGGTATTTTTTCTACGATGATCTATCGGACCGTATCACCAGAGTTTTTGCCTCGACGGAAAAAGAACCGGTTCCGACGGCCAGGCTTGAGCGTCAACCCTTCTCCCTTACGGTTTCCGCGGACGGAGAGATCATAGGGCTTGATGTGACCACGGTCGAAGCGCCGAACACCTCGGCCGGTCAGTTGACCATAGCTTGGCTCATTCCTCAAGGAACTTTTGTGAACGCGGGAGATCTGATTGTACGTTTCGACAGCACGAGCATCCAGTTGAACCTGGAAAGCCGTCAGAACGAGCTGGAAAACAATCTGCAGAACACAAAAGTGGCTGATAACAAGCGGGCCACCGACGAAAAAAACCGGAAAATCGACCTGCAAATAGCGGAAGAAAATTATAACTACTCGGTAAAGGTACTGCCGCAGGACGAAACGATTTTTTCCAGATGGGAAATTATTACCAAGGCGGCCGACGAACGCTACGACAGGGAAAACCTGGATGTTATGAAAAACAGGATCAGAACGCAGCAACGGTCTGACCGTTCCAATCAGCAGGTGCAGACGATAGCGCGAAATAGAATCCAGACAGAAGTCGGCAGATACGAAAATACGCTGAATTCTCTTGAGCTTCGCGCGCCTGTAGGCGGACTGGTTTTGTATTATCTTGATCGCCAGACGGAACCCGCTGTCGGCGACAGCGCGTATCCGGGGCGGGCGATTATAGAAATCGTCAATCTGGATGCCCTGCAGGTAAAGATCAACGTTCTTGAACGGGACGGAGGTTATCTTGAGAAGGACCTGCCGGTAAATATCCATCTGGACGCGGTTCCGAACAAAGTTTATCACGGCGTAATCCGTTCGGTTTCGTCCGTGGCTACGTCGCTTACGCGGAACTCACCGCTCAGGTATTTTACCTGCGAAGTCACTATTTCGGACGCCGGTCCTGATATGAGACTGATTCGTCCCGGCATGTATCTGCGCGGTGACATAGTGCTGCATGAGTATGAATCGTGTTTTATTGTTCCATCAAGCGCTGTTACCGCGCGTGAACTTCAGAAGGACAACGTGGTGTATGTGGAAACCGGGCCGGGACGTTTTGAAGCGCGCGTAGTTGAGACCGGAATGAGTTCGTATGGCGAGGCGGTTATTTTAAGCGGCGTGGAGGAAGGCGAGATTGTCGCGCTTGTGGATCCAAGCGGCCCCCGCAAGCTAACCCTTCCGGATTTCAACCTGTCGCAGCCTGCCGGGCAGCAGGCGAAGCCTAAGATGATGATTATGGGCGGTCCCGGAGGCGGCGGCGGTGGTGGTGGTATGCGCGGCGGCGGTGGCGGCAGGTTTTAAATTGTTTGCCGGCGTCCCGTAAAACGGGAATGCGGGACGCCGGAGGTTCCAGGGTTAAACAGTGAACCTTAAAAGTCCAATAATGTACGGCCGAGACAGAAGTGGAGTTTACTTGAGGGTAAATAGGCATTTTGGATCGGGAGCGCAACGCGGAGTTTGGGGTTTCAAGAGGTTCAACACAATGAATGGCGAGGCTTAATTCATATGTTATCAGTGGAAACATTAATAGGCGCCATGGCGAGTCTTGGCAGACATAAGCTGCGGTCTTTTCTGACGATGCTGGGCATGATTTTTGGAGTCGGCGCCGTGATAGCGATGCTTTCAATCGGCGCCGGGGCGGAGGAGGAGAGCCTGCGCGCCATTGCCAATTTGGGCATTCGAAATATCATTATTCAGGCCAAGGATTTTAAGACCGAGGAATTGCGGCAGATCCGGGCGGAATCGCTGGGCGTCTCCATGCGGGATGTTGAAGCGCTGCAAAATGTCCTGAAACCAAAGCCTCTTATTACCGCTTCAAGGGTCATCAAAACCTACCAGATTAATTCGGGTACGATGCGCAGCGACAGCCGTGTTCTTGGCGTAAGCAGCGCTTATCCGGAAATACAGAATCTCAAGCTTCTGCAGGGAGCTTTTTTCAGCGCCCGGGAAGAAAGCGACAACGCCCAGGTTTGCGTCCTAGGGATGGCCGCCAAACAGAAACTGTTCGGTTTTGAAGATGCCATAGGCAAACAGATAAAAGTCAACGATGTCTGGCTGACGGTTGTAGGAGTGCTGGGCGACGCGGTGGTTGAGAAACAGGAATTTGAAGGGGTAAAGGTTCAGAATCCCAACAACGATATTTTTATTCCCATTACGACCTCCCTGCGCAAGTTCGACGTCGAGGCTGTGGAAAATGAATTGAACGAAATCATTATCAAGATTGACGAGAGCGCCAACATAAAAGAACAGGCCGCCACGATCAACAATCTTATATCCGTGATGCACCGGTACGTTGACGATTATTCCATCGTGGTTCCTGAAAAACTGCTAGAGCAAAACCAGAAGACGCAGGAGATATTCAATATCGTTATGGGCGCTATCGCCAGCATTTCCCTGCTTGTCGGCGGCATCGGAATCATGAATATCATGCTGGCTTCCGTTCTTGAAAGAACAAGCGAAATCGGCCTGAGGCGCGCCATCGGCGCAAGGAAAGTAGATATCCGCGTACAATTTATTGCCGAGGCCGTTGCCATCAGCTTTGCCGGCGGTCTTATCGGCATAGGATTGGGATACAGCATCTCACAAGCGGTTGCCTTGTTTTCTGGATGGAGCACTATTGTTACGGCGGCTTCCGTGGGCCTCTCTTTTGGCGTAAGTTCGATTATCGGTTTGATTTTTGGAATCTATCCGGCGGTTCAGGCGTCAAATCTTGATCCGATCGAATGCCTCAGGTACGAATAACCGGTTGTTTTAAGGCGCTGATTAAATATCCGACAGATCCTTATATTTAATCAGCGCCTCAATATAAGGAAACACTGATTAATTGTCTGCGCGGGATGAAGTGCGAGGCGCACGGAGCGCAGGAACCGAGGCATATACAGAAATATGTTGAGGTTACGAGCACCGCGCCGACGTAAACAATTTGGCAATTCGCCCGATCAGGCAATTAATCAGTGTTTCCTTAAACAGGAGGCGGAAATGGGCAAATCTCTAAAAGGCTATGAATTTACCAACCTCCTGTTTTTCCTCGTTCTGATTGTCGTCCTTGCAGGCGGCTGCTGGTGGGTGTTCTACCATATTGGCACCAAGGACCGGGTTGTCGTTGTGGACGCGGAACCGGGAATCGCCTCCGAACAGACCACCGGTGACATTACCCTGTTTTATCTGGAAGGCTTCCATATTGTCGGGTCGGCACGGACGTACCGGAGCCGGCTCGAAATTCCGTCCACCGACGACGGTCTTGTTCGCGATCTGTTTGGCTTGCCCGGCCTGGAAGAGATTGTAATAGAACCCCAGTTGATCATTGTGAAGAAGAACGGAACCGTCAGTTGGAATAAGCTTAGCCAGCCCATCCGCGACATTATAAAAAATCACCTGCATTCACATTACTGAGCGGTTTTTAATCAACAACGTACCCTGAGTTTTCCAGCATATTACGCATAGCGGATACGCTGTGTCCGCGATTGTTTTCGGTGTTGTCGTCGGTGTCGCGCGGATTGGCGCCGGCCTCCGCGTACAATTGATTGACTCCCGCAAGAAGAGACATTTCCGTTGCTTCGTGTACGTTCATCGACCGCGAGGGACGCACAACCAGAAGGGCGACCGCGGCAATCTTGCACAATTCAGGGGTTGAAACAGTTCCATTGCCAAATAAAGGCGTACCTTCGACCGGCGTGCGGCGCATCACCGACATGGCGCCTGTATGGTAGTCTCGCGCGCGAAATATTTCCGCAGCAATTTCCGCGTAACTATGCTCCGGGCCTATGGGTTCTACGCAATAATACAGTTCCAGGCCGGCGTCGCGTATGGCTTCGAGCGTTCTGACGCGCTGTTCCGCCGGCGTTCCGGTGTCTATACCCTCGCGCATTCGCACGAGGTGGTACGCGCCGGTAAATCCCGCTTCCTTTAAGCGGCGGGCCACAGGCGCGTCGAAATCGCCGATGTTGGCGGCGAGCCGTATTTCAGAAGGAATGTATTGACGAACGGTTTTCCCAATTTCGATAAATTTTTCGACAGGATAATCGGCGTTGGCCATCAGAAAAATGTCGTTGACGCGCCCGGCCGCCAGCTGTCTGACGTTTTCAATAATCGCGTCAGCGCTTTTCCGCCAGCGGTTGGGCAGCGCGTAATATTCAGCCGCCATTGAACAAAATTTGCAATTGATTGAACACGGTTCGGCATGAATGCCGATCTGGGCAAAGACGTAACCACGGTTTCCGAAAGATTCCTCGCTCTGCTTTCGCGCAAGATACAGCAGGCGATAGTATTCGGCGCCAGCGGTTTCCAGCGACAGCAGCGTTACAACGTCTTTCATGTCCAGATCGGCTTTTGCCGCAATCCTGTCAAATATACGTTCCATTATATCCGGCCTCGAAGGCTTTTTTATTCACTTCGACCGTTTTAGGCGGCACGACCGCTTCAATTACCGACAGCCAGTCGTCATAAGAAAATTCCAGATGCCGCGCGACCATCCCCAGCACCACAATGTTGAACGCTTTTGGCGCGCCCATTCGGGCGGCGAAAGCGGTGGCGTTTGCGGCCACGGTTTTGTATCGCGCCGACAGGTTTTCAATGATATTTTCCGGGTAATCCGCCGCGCCGATCATAACGGGAACAGGATCGATGCGATGATCGTTTATGACGGCCACGCCGTC
>JAIRVC010000009.1 GCA_031254095.1 Acidobacteriota bacterium | reverse complement strand
GCACCTGCCGTAAACGCAGGGAATCACACAGGAAAGTTGACGGCGAAAACGATTCGAAAAATGTCTCAAAGGTTATGTTCTTTTCGGAACAGGGCGGCGCAATCAGACCGGCTGTCATGGCGAGCAGCCTTGGAAGCTCCACCTTGTCTTCCAAAAGTTCGAGTTTGCCGGCTTCGATTTTCGAAAGGTCCAGGATATCGTTCAAAAGACCCAGCAGATGTTTCGACGATGTCTCAATTTGACATACATGTTCTTTGACATGCTCAATTCCCGAAACATTTGACTCAAAGTTTTCAAGTTTTTTCAGAACGATGCTCGTAATCCCGATAATCGCGTTCATCGGGGTGCGTATCTCATGACTCATACGCGCCAGAAATTCGCTCTTGTGTTCGTTGGCGCGATTGGCTTCATATACCGCATGTTCCAGATTAGTCCGGATCTGGCGCAGCTCATTATCCATCGATACGCGCGCGGTGACATCGCGCGCAAAGCCCAGCAGTCCCATCAGATTTCCGTCGGAGTCGCATATGGGCGTGCGCACCATGTCGGTCGTCTCTTCGTGTCCGTCGGCAAATACGATCTTTTCCTCGTAGTAGGAAGGCCGCGAAGAGGCGATAGCCAGCGTGTCGCGTTGTTTAAATTCCTCCGCGATGTCGGGAGGCAGCATTTCCGCGGCCGTCCTGCCGGTAAATTCCTCGTGATTTTTTCCGGCGATGGACGAAAATCGCGGATTCACCGCAAGATACCTGCCCTGCATGTCTTGATACCAAATCAGGTCGGGAGACAATGAAAATATTCTGTCGAGCAAAGTCCTTTGCTCCTCTATCTTCATCCGTTCGCGTATCATTTCCGTAACGTCTGTGGTAACAATGATATAACCGATTTTTTCGCCGTCCTTGTTCATGAAGTAATTCGCGGCGCCTTTAAAATAGCGGTCGGAACTCTCAAGATAATAAGCCTCGGATTCGCGCCCCTCTTCCAGCGCGTTAATCGGGCAATATTGCGTATCGGCAGGATAGATGCTGGTTTTGCTGTATAAGGTCCCGACCGCTTCCTCAAGGCTCATATTACAGAGCTTGAGGCCGGAATCGTTCAGGTAGATAATCCGGCGCTGCTTGTCGGTAATACATAAGGGGCTGCTCACGCTATGCACGATACCGTCGGCCATCTCGTCAAAAGAACCCGCCAGAGCGCTAAACTCGTCTTTGAGAGGCTCATTGAAACGGAATTGCCATTCCCCCGCTCTAAATTTTGATATGCCTTTTATCAGCTCGTTGATTTTGTCGGCCAGGAACGAAGCCATCCAGACGGCTACAAACACCACTAAAACGATCAGCACGATGGTGGTTATCACCAGCTGCATGGTTGTACCCATGAGATTTTGACTAATGGCGGTTCCGAGTTTTGTCTCAATCTCCTGGGCAGGCTGGGTAAAATCCTCAAGCCCCGCTCCGATGGTCACAAAACCGAACCCGCGGCGTGAAAAGCCGTTTGCTTCAGACGGCGCGTATTGCCCAGTATAATAGGGAATCGCCGCGGCCGTCGTTAATTTATAAAGCCCGCTCCACAGGATATAAAAGGAGCCTGAACCGCCGTCTTTAGTCAGATCCATCCAGCCCGTACACTGCGGAGCATTGTTGAGATACCGCCCGTCGAGCCCCACTAATCCGGCGCGCGTCAGCGCGGGAGCGGGGGTTTTACTTCTCGATTGCCCGTCAAAGATCGGCCAGCCTTTGATGAACTCCGTCCATTTTTGCACGCCGCTTGCCTGCCAGGTGTCATAAATCGACGATTCCAGCCAGGGAATCTGCCGGTTTCCGGTTTCGGGATCAAAACCGACAATGGAATGATGCCTGGGATGGCAGATATTGCGGCTCTGATAATCCCAGATAAAGGCATAATTCCCCTCAAAGGCGCTCGGCAATTCCGTGTAACGTTCGCGCATCGGGGTCTGATGATCGACAAACCCCATGAGATGGTCATGGTTCAGCGCAAAGGTCACATAACCGGTTATTTTTCCATTTTTATCCGTCACCGGGGCGGCCCAGCGCACTATGCCTTCAAATCTTTGGCCGTTCGGGTTTTCCTTGCCGGCATAAGCCTGTTTTTCAGGATCGTACTTTATCTCATAACCGCGCTGTTTCGCGGCTTCGGCCACAACGTCCGGCGCATACATGCCTATATAATTCGAACCGACATAAGCGCCGATAACATCGGAAACATAAATTTCCCCGGGTTTGAGTTTTCTCAGCTCATCAAAATAAGTCTCGGCTTTAACATAAGTATTTTCCCTTTCCGAAACATTCTTCTTTTCCGGGTTCATGGCAAAGTTGCGCTTGGATGAAGACAAGGCGATGACCTTGATCCATTCGTTTCCATCAAGGTCAATAAATGTAATCTCGTCATAAAGCGGCGCGTTTACGTATTGCAAAGCATTGGGGTTCCGATAATTGAAACCATCCATGTCGTTGTTTTCTTCATTGGATGAAACGCCGCCGGTTTTCCGCTCGACCGGCAACTCCGTGGAAATCCAGGACTTCCCATCGGGCGCAAGACGCCACTCCCCTTTTTTGACCAGCCTTCCCTGCCTGCCTTCCACAAATCGCCTGTAATATTCCTCTGAGGGCTCAATACCGGCCAGATACAAAATATCGCTGTCGCGGCCATAGAGAAAATCCGCAACCCTGTGCGCCGTATCCGTAGTCATCCGCTCAATGTCGTCAACGGCGATATCGTTAAGCGCCACCTTGGCGTCGGTGACGGAAATTTCCTTGAGGATGTTGCCCAGAACAATAAATTCCCGCCAGGCGATAGCGGCCAGTAAAATTAAAGGTATTACCTTAACGACAAGAAAAATTAAAATGAGTTTGGTCTGCATCCCAAACCCAAGTCTGTCCCACAGTCTGACAAACAAATTGCGGAAAAATTCCCAGATCTTTTTCATCTTTTTATCTTACTTAGCTGGTAACTAAAAACACAGCAACCAAAAATTACTTTTCAATTTTCACAAGATAATGCGGCCGCCGTTTTACTTCCGTGTAAGTCTTGGAAAGATACGCGCCTAAAATGCCCGTTGAGAAAAGCTGTACACCCGAACAAAAAAGAATAATACAAACCGTTGACGCCCAGCCGGCCACTGGATCGCCCAAAACAATCCGGCGAACGGCAATAACGCCTATCAATCCGATTGAAACGACAAAAAATAAAATCCCCAGAACGCTCGCTATGGCCAGCGGTTTGGCCGAAAACGCCATGATGCCGTCGATGGAATAACGGAACAGTTTCCAGAACGACCATTTCGTCTCGCCGGCCACGCGCCGGGTGTTTTCATACTCAAACCATTTTGTCCGGAATCCGACCCACGGGAAAATGCCTTTTGAAAACCGGTTGCTTTCCGTAAGGCTGAGAATTGAATCCGCGTAGGCGCGGTTCATAAGGCGGTAATCGCGCGCGCCGTCAACGATTTCGATATTGGCCAGGACGCCCATGATTTTGTAAAAAATACGCGCGAAAAAGGAACGAACGGGGGGTTCGCCCTTGCGCGTAACACGCCGCGTGGCGGCGCAGTCAAACTCTCCCGCCAGTACCGGCTCAAGCATACCCGGAATCATGCACAGCGGATCCTGCCCGTCGGCGTCAAGCGTTACCACAAAATTTCCTTTGGATTTTTGCAGTCCGGCAAGAAGCGCCGCCTCCTTGCCGAAATTCCGCGAAAACGCCAGATAATGCACACGGTCGTCTTTTTTGCTCAGTTGATCGAGGATTTCAAGGGTCTTATCCTTTGAGCCATCGTCGATGAAAACAAATTCGCCGGAAATGTTTTTCTGTTTCAGTTCTTCAAGAACCGCGCAGGCTTCCTTATAGAAAATCGGTATCGCTTCCTGCTCGTTAAAACAGGGTACCACAAGTGAGATCAGCAAAGGCGCTGAGCCGCTGGAATCAATCGACAAATCTGGCGCTTTCATTGTGAGTTCCCATGTATTATTAAAGATTAGCCCCTTTTTTATACTCTAACCCGCAACTGAAAGGCAAGCGCCGCTTGAATATTCCGTATTATTTTAAAGCCGCAAATTTTACGCGGTTGGCGTGACATATGGCAACCGCAAGCGCATCAGCGGCGTGATCCGGCGCGGGCAGCTCAGGCAGTTTTAACAGCAACCGCACCATTGCCTGAATCTGAAATTTATCCGCGCGGCCATAGCCGACCACGGCGCTTTTGATTTCAAGCGGAGAGTATTCGTGAACCGAAAGGCCGTATTCGGCGGCGGACAGAAGCGCGATGCCGCGCGCGTGGCCGAGACGCAACGCAGCCTGAACATTTGCGGCGTAAAAAACTTCTTCAATCGCCATGGCGTCGGCCTTTTCCTGGGCGAGAATTTTATTCAGTTCATCATGAATTTTCAGCAGGCGTTCGTGAAAAGGTTTTTTTGCGCTGGTCTGAATCGCCCCGTACAGTACAGGCCGATGCGCGGAACCGTCCGTCTCGATTATTCCATAGCCGGTGCCTCCGCTGCCCGGGTCGATTCCAATAATACGCATTATTTTTAGTGGCTAGTGGTCAGTGGTCAGCAGGGGCGACCGCCATGGTCGCCCGCCGTAAAAAGTTATAGACATGGGAGCGCGGGCGTCTCACCGACCGCTGATTATTCGCTTATTTCCGATTCATCCATATCGAAGTTTGACCAGACGTTTTGAACGTCATCGTGATCTTCGAGCGCATCCATCAGCTTGATCATCGTCTGCGCGTTTTTACCCTCAAGCTTGACGTGATTCTGTGGAATCATCGAGATTTCGGCTTCAATCGTCTCTATGCCCGCCGTCTCAAGCGCCGCGCGCACGGCTTCAAAGTTTTCCGGCGCGGTAATGATTTCAAAATTGTCTCCCTCAGCGCGTAAATCGTCCGCGCCCGCGCCTAGGGCGATTTCCATAAGCTTGTCTTCATCGGCAACCGAGCTTTCAACCACGAAATAACCTTTTCGATCAAACATCCACGCAACGCTGTTGGTCTCGCCCAGATTTCCGCCGTTTTTTGAAAGCAAGTGTCTCAGTTCGGCCACGGTACGGTTTTTGTTGTCGGTCAGCGCGCGCATGATGACCGCGGCGCCGCCGGGGCCGTAACCCTCATAACTGACGTCTTCGTAGGTAACTCCCGGAAGCTCGCCCGTTCCGCGCATAATCGCCTTTTTAATGTTTTCTGCCGGCATGTTTTGCGCTTTCGCGGTCGCCACCGCAAGCCGCAGCCGGGGATTGGAATCGATGTCGCCGCCGCCGCCGCGCGCAGCGACGGTCATTTCCTTTATCAAGCGGGTAAATATCCGGCCGCGCTTGGAATCTGTCGCAGCCTTCTTATGCTTGATTGAATGCCATTTTGAGTGACCTGACATAAATTACTCCTTTGCTGTTGAAATTATCTATTATATCATATCCTTCTTGGGTATATAAGTATTTTTTGCGTTAAAATTTTATTTTCAAAAAATACTGATCAACCCGTGTTTCCTAAGGAAACGCTGATTAATTGTCTGTGCGGGATGAAGTGCGAGGCGCACGGAGCGCAGGAACCGAGGCATATATCAACGATATGTTGAGGTTACGAGCACCGCGCCGCCGTAAACAATTTGGCAATTCGCCCGCTCAGGCAATTAATCAGTGTTTCCCTAAATGTGAGGCTGTTATGACGCAAGAAGAAGTCCTTGAAATTTTCAAAAAATCCAACGCCCTGCTGGAAGGGCATTTCCTGCTGACCTCCGGCCTCCACAGCGACCGATACCTGCAATGCGCGCTGGTTTTGCGGCATCCCGAACAGGCTCTTGCGCTCGGCGCGGCGCTCGCGGCAAAACTCCTTGCGCTTACGGAAAAACCAGACTTTGTCATAGCGCCCGCCATCGGCGGTATCCTTGTCGCGCATGAAGTCGCGCGCGCCGCCGGAGTACCCGCGCTTTTCGCCGAACGGCAGGATGGCGCGCTGATATTACGCCGCGGTTTTGAGATACGACCCGGCGAAAAAGCCTGGGTCGTTGAAGACGTCGTTACCACTGGCGGCTCCACAAAAGAAACCATGAATGTGGTCACAAAAGCGGGAGGCGTCGTTCTGGCCGCCGGTTCGCTGATTGACCGCAGCGGCGGGCTCGCCGACCCAGGCGTCCCGCTTGCGGCATTGGCGGTTCTAAATGTTCCAACATTTACCGCTGAAAAATGTCCATTGTGCAAAGCCGGAAGCCAGGCCGTCAAACCCGGCAGCAGGTCGTAGGACAACTGCGACATTGATTTCGTGTAGGCAATTACCTACAATATTTAATATTTTTGTATGGAATACGAGGTAGTTCAAACTGAAGAGTTTAAAAAATGGCGCGAAAACCTGCGGGACCGGCAAGCGGCTAACAGGATACAAGCCCGAATTGACCGGGTTGTTTCCGGCAACTTCGGCGACTGGAAAACCGAGACCGGAGAAGTCAAGGCCATGCGGATTGATTACGGCCCGGGATACAGGCTCTACTATGTAATCAGAGGCAGTAAGGTTGTATTCCTGCTTTGCGGAGGCGACAAACGCACTCAGAACACAGACCTTAAAAGAGCATACGAACTTTCCAGGGAGGTTTAAAAAATGGCTATAAAGACTTATCCAATTGATATAGCTTCAGAGCTTAAAACCGAGGAAGAAATTGACGGGTTTATTGAAGCATCAATTGAAGAAGCCAAAAACGATGCCGACCCTAAATATCTTATACACGCGCTTGAAACTGCCGCCAGGGCGCGAGGTATGCTCAAAACCTCCAAAGAAGCCGATGTTGACCGCGCAAGTCTTTACCGTATTCTTTCCGGCGAAACCGACCCAAGAGCCAGCACTCTTGCTAAAATTGCCAATGCTCTCGGTTATCGTCTTACATTTGTCAAGCAATCAAACTGACTTCGTTGACATGTCAAATAAGCTACGGTAACTTTTCGCTATTATTATTAATGATATTTAAGAGGGGGAGGGCTTTATCAGTACTATTACCGCATTTCCAACGATTCTGCTGCAGGAAATACCGCCGGACGACATGCTTTCCGCGGCGGGCGGGCCGTCAATTCTGGAGCTTTTCCTTCAGACCGGAGGCTTTGCTTTTGCAATTCTCGCGCTGCTCGCCCTGTTTTCACTGTTTTCCTGGATGATCCTTCTTCGCAAATGGATGACTTTTCGCCGGATCGACAGCCAAAACATGGCTTTCGCCACCTTTTTCCGCAAGAACCCGCGCCTGAGCGAAGTCAACGCCGCCTGCGAACTTTACAGCGGATCAGCCCTGCCAGGCATTTTTTCCGCCGGCTACCAGGAACTTAACACACAAATCAAGGCGCTGAAAACGCCGGCGGCAACGCAGCCTGTTTTGACCGACCGTAATCTCACCGGCATCCAGCGGGCTCTGCAAAGGGCTTCGGCGGCGGAACTTTCCATGCTGGAAAAAAACCTTAGCTGGCTGGCGACAACCGGGGCAGTCACTCCGTTTATCGGCCTGCTCGGAACGGTTGTGGGCATTATTAACGCGTTTATGGGTCTTGGCTTTGAAAAAACGGCGTCAATCCAGGCGGTCGCGCCCGGAATAGCCGAAGCGCTTATCGCAACGGCCGCCGGATTATTTGCGGCCATTCCCGCCGTTATCGCGTATAACCAGTTTGTGAACAAAATAAAAAACATAGCGATTCAGATGGATGATTTTTCGATGGAATTCATGAACCTTATCGAACGGAGTTTCAGTTAAATGGCGTTCACCACTCCGCAAGGCCGCACGGCGACTTCCCTGTCGGAAATCAACGTCACCCCGCTGGTTGACGTCATGCTCGTGCTGTTGATAATTTTCATGGTGACGGCGCCTATGATGCAGACGGGAATAGATGTGGAACTTCCGGAAACCCGCAACGTCAGGGAAGCAAATCCGGAGGAACGCCTTATTCTTTCCATCAGCCGTCAGGGCGATCTTTTTTTCGGCTCCGAAGCGATAAATTTCGCCGATGTGCCGGAACGGCTCAAAAAAGATGCAAAGGGGCCTAAAGAAGCGATCTTTCTGCGGGCCGACAAAGATGTAAAATGGGACGTCATTGTTTCGGTAATCGACGCGGTACGCGGCGCGGGCTTTGCGGAAATCAAGCTGGTGACAAGACCTTACCAGTCGCCGGCCTCTAAACCCGTAAGGCGTTAATGATCAGTAATATAGCCGCCTCACGGCGGCTAGTGGTCAGTGGTTAGTGATCAGTGGTCAGAAAAATCCGCCGCGAACCATCTTTTAGGTAACTTTTTAAAATGAAGTTATTGGTAAGTCAGTTTATGGTGGATTATTAAACTCCGCTTTTTCTGACCACTGATCACTGTAATTGGAACAAACCATGAATCGTAACGGCAACCGGGTAACCATGCTTCAGATTCCGCTGACAGAGGAAAAGTATGGCCGGGCTGCGATGATTTCGCTTGCCGTTCACGGCGCGACGCTGCTTGTTCTTATTTTCGGCGTAAAACTGTTTCCCCAGACTGTTATACAAATCGGAACCGGCCCGGGCGGCGGCAGCGGCGGCGCGGATATCGCAACCGTGGGAGTTGTCGATCAGTTTTCCGGCGGCGCTGGAATGTTTAAGCCTTCCATGGTTCCACAGCCTCCCGCGCTTGTGCCCGAGCCTGAAAAGGAGCAGCCGAAAATTCCCGAAGCCGAAAACAACGCTATTCCCATTCCCGAGAAAATTGAAGCGCCGAAAAAACAGCAGCCCGCGCCTAAAACCGAACCCAAGGCTGAATCCAAACCCGATCCAAAGCCCGAAGAACCCAAATCCGCGACAAAACCCGCCGCAAAACCCGCGACAAAAACGACGGCAAAACCCAAGGAAGCGGCGCAGCCGACCGGCAATAAAATTCCCGTCGAGGCGCGGCCGGGTTCCGGAGGCGTAGCCGGAACCGGCGCAGGCAGCGGAGGCGGAATCGGCGGAGGCTCGGGTATCTATATTGGAGCAGGTTCAGGCGGATTCGGCGATTCATGGTACGCGCAGGCGGTTGAAAGAAGGATAAGCTCCGGATGGATTCGCCCTCCGGAAGGAATGCGAGTTGATGTAACTTACAGTTTTTACATCAATAAGAGCGGCGTCATTTACGACATTAAAAGAGAAAAGTCGTCGGGAAATCAACAGATTGACCTAAGCGTCGAACGCGCGATCAGCCTCGTGAAAAACCTGCCCGCGCCGCCTCTGGAATTCCAGGGCAATGTGATCCAGTTTGTTGCGCGGTTTGTACATCCGCCGGGAAGCCTGGACGAATAACAAAAGTTTATATTTTTTCACAGGGTGTGTTATGACGGCAAAAAAATTACTCTTCGTTTTACTTGCGGTTCTCGCCATACAGACTTCGCTGCGCCCGCAGGACAATTCGCGGATTTCGCTGTTCCCGCGCGCGTCGGAGGATGTTATTCTGGCGTTAGCGAACGTACAGCCGATTGTTCCGGGATCGACGGAACTTAACGGCGCGGCTACGGTGTTTAATCAGATATTGTGGGACGATCTTGAGTTCGCCGGAGTTTTTACCCTGGCAGGCCGGAGTTTTTATCCCGATAAGCCGATTAGAAGGCCGGAAGTTGACATTGATTACGATGCATGGAACGAACTTCCTTTCAAAATCAACTTCATTGTAACGGGAAACATCAGCCCTTTTCAGGACGGTAGACTTCGCATGGAACTGGGCGTTTACGACATCAGGCAGCGCAAACAGGCTTTCAGCAGGGCGTACACAGGCGACATTAATCAGACGCGCACGATGGCCCATCGCTGGGCGGACGAAATCGTTCACCAGTTGACGGCGGGAGCGTCGCGCGGCATCGCCGACACTAAAATCGCCTACGTTTCTCAAAAAGGAAAGGCGCGGGAAATCCATATAATGGATTATGACGGCTACAATCCGACACAATTTACAAACAACGGTTCACTGAATCTCTTTCCGAGCTGGTCGGCAGATAATTCAAAACTGGCCTTTGTCAGTTACCGGCCAAGCCCGGAGGTTGTAATTTATTCGATTCTCGACGGATTGCGGCTTCCTTTCCCGATGTTTAATACGCTGGCTTCAACGCCGGCAATTTCGCCCAGCGGTCAGGAAATCGCGTTTTCCATGCGCACGGCGGGCGGCGGCAGCAACATTTTTATTTCCCCGCTGGATGGTTCGCGGTTGCGCAGCCTGACCAATAACAATACGGCGACGGCGATTGAAACCACGCCCACCTGGTCGCCTTCAGGCAGACAGATTGCCTATATTTCCGGAATGCCGGGGCAGATATTTATCAGGGATATTGACGGCTCAAACCAGCGCCGCATAATAAGGGAAGGCGGGGATTCCGATGGCGTCACCTGGTCGCCGGACGGCAGATGGCTGGCGTTTCACTGGAAACCGCGTCGAAGCTCCAGCTACGATATTTTCGTGGCCGACTCCGCCAGCGGAATCATACGGCAGATCACCAGCGGCAACAGCAGCAACGAAAGCCCTTCCTGGGCGCCTGACAGCCGCCACCTGGCCTTTCAGTCAAACCGTTCCGGGAGCTGGCAAATATACATCATGCGCCTGGACGGCATTGACAGTAAGGACGGCAAGGGCGTGCGCCAGATCACCACGCAGGGCATCAATAGATCCCCCGCATGGAGCGGATATTATAATAAATAAGTGATCAGTGATCAGTGGTCAGTGATCAGAAAGCGCAATTTGTGGAAATGAGGCGCCGATAACTGACCACTGATCACTAACCACTGACCACTGGAATACAATGTTTTCCGGCGGCGGGCATGTTATACTTAGCGCTCAAAAATCCGCGAGGCGCGGAAAGCTGTGCGGGACTAATGTTGCCTGGTTATTACAACTGATCTGAACCAAACAAAGAAATAAGGAGATTAGCGCAATGAAAAAATCGCCGTTCCTGTTTACGTCCGCGGTAATTGTGACCGTTACGATCATGTTCCTGTTTGCAGGATGCGGAAAAAAGTCAACGCCGACCGCTCCGACTTCCCGCACCGGTGATTACGGGACGCCTGCAGATCGCTCTGCGTCGTCGGTCGAACCAAAAGTTACAATAAGGGCGAATCCCGCCTCCATACAACGGGGTCAAACTACGACTCTTACATGGGAGACCGCCGATGCGGCCGAAGTGATCATTGACAATGGCATTGGCACGGTTGAGGCCTCCGGAAGCCGTAATGTCCGGCCGCTGGAGTCAACCACGTATATAATACGCGCGACAAACAATGTTGCCGTCGCCAGGGCGGAAACCCGCGTAACCGTCACGGATGACGAATCCGTTAACCTGCCGCCCTCATCGCTTATCAGCGACGCGGCGTATTTCGACTCCAATATGGCGGATATTTTCTTCGACCTTGACGACTACTCCATACGCGGTGACGCCAGGCAGATTTTGCAGGCAAACGCGCGCGCGCTGTCGGCTCGCCCAAATATTCTGATCACCATTGAAGGACATTGCGACGAACGCGGTTCTGAAAGATACAACCTGGTGCTCGGAGACCGGCGCGCAAACGCCGCGCGCGATTATCTGATATCGCTCG
>JAIRVC010000269.1 GCA_031254095.1 Acidobacteriota bacterium | reverse complement strand
AATCCCATATCCGTAAAATCCAGTTTCATGTTGTTACTTCGCTTGTTTGCTGGTAGTCTGCGTATTTGATTCCCCGTGGGAATCAAATACGCTTTACCGAAAATGTGGAAACCGTATGTTGGTGCTGGGGATCGAGTCTTCGTGCGACGAAACCGCGGCCGCGCTTGTCGAGGACGGGCGGCGCGTACTTTCAAACGTTGTTGCGTCGCAGACAAAAACGCATAGGGCTTTTGGCGGCGTAGTTCCTGAACTGGCGAGCCGGGAACACCTGGGTAATATCGGCTATGTCGTATGCCGGGCGTTCCGCGACGCGGGGAAAACGCAGGATGACATTGACGGCATTGCCGTTACCCGGGGGCCGGGTCTTGTCGGTTCGCTCCTTGTCGGCGTTTCGTTCGCCAAGGCGATGGCCTTTTCCACGGGCAAGCCTCTTGTTCCGGTTAATCACATCGAAGGACATATCTTTTCCGCGTTCATAGAAAACCCTGATATCGAATATCCTTTGCTGGCTCTTACGGTTTCCGGCGGGCATTCGTCGCTGATTTATTCGCCGTCGCCGGGAGCGTACAAAATCATCGGCCGCACGCGGGACGATGCCGCGGGAGAGGCGCTGGACAAAATCTCCAAATTTCTCGGTCTTGGTTATCCGGGAGGACCGATTATCGACCGGCTGGCCAGGGACGGCGATTCCCGGCGCTTTGCCTTTTCCATTCCAAAGATCAGCGACGGCAGGCTGGATTTCAGTTTCAGCGGATTTAAAACAGCCGCCCTGCGGCATATACAGGAATCGGGAATTAAACCGCACCGCGGCGGCAAGGTCTCGCGGATTATCCGCGATCTTGCCGCCAGTTATCAGCAGGCAATTGTCGATACCCTGATACGGCAGGCGAGCCGCGCCGAGGCGCAACTGCATCCTCGGTCGATGCTGCTTGTCGGAGGCGTCGCCTGCAACAGCCTGCTGCGTGAAACATTCCGGCGGACTTTTGAGGATGAGCTTCCGCCGCGCGGCGATGCCGCGCCGGTGCGCGTGTATTGCCCCAGTCCCGTTTACACGACCGACAACGGCGCGATGATCGCCGCCGCGGGCACGCCGAAACTGCGCGCGCGCCTTGCGATGGACAACGTTCCGCCGCCGGATCTGACGCTGAACGCCGATCCCGGCCTGGAACTCTATTAAGGAAATACAATGAGTCAGTCCGCTAATAAGGAAAGTAAAGAAAATCCCCGGCAAAATTCTTCTTTGTCAGGTTATGAACATGAACCGGGGGAACCGCGGATTATACGTCTTTGCCGGCAATACGTGACGCTGGCCATCGGCGCCGCGATCATTTTTTTGCTACACGTCTCATTGAACACCTGGGTTTACAGCAGCTATCTCAGTACCGCACTGGGTTTGCTGATAGTGGCCGGCGCGGTTTATTTCGGATTGCGGATAGCAAGGCAGGCGCACCTTGACGCAGGGCGCAACGAAAAATCTCTCGAAGCCGCCCGGCAGAGAACGCTGGAAATAGCGGCTTTATACGATACGACGCAGGATATATCGGAAAGCCGGGAACTGGCGCTTCTTCTTGAGACCATTCTGGATCGGGTGACAAGCCTGCTTGCCGTTTCAGGCGGGGCAATATTCCTCTACGACGCCGAACGTGACGATTTCCAGATCGCGGCGGAAACAGGCGTTGGAATGCCTATCGGAACACGCCTGCCCATGTATGAAGGACTGGGCGGGCAGGTCGCGGAAACCCGCGCGCCTTTGATCGTAAACGATTACCAGAACTGGCAGAACCGCTCCGAAAGTCTCCGGGAACTGCCTATCTGCGCAGCCGTCTGCGTGCCCATGATTCGGAATAAAGAATTGATAGGCGTACTCGGCGCGCATGAAATAATAGGCGCGCCAAAACGGAGAATGTTCACCGACGCCGACGCCCGCCTCCTGTCGCTGTTCGCGGATAACGCCGCGGGCGCGGTTCATAACGCACGGCTCATGGAAAAGCTGCGGCGTTCCGAAGAGCGTTTCAGGATTGCTTCGGGATGCGCAAGCGACCTTGCTTACGAACGCGATCTCGTGGCGAATACCGCCCGCTTTTTTGGCCCAAAGGCTGGCGGCCCGGAAGTGTCGCATACAATGGAAGAATTTCATAATTCCATTCATCCGCAAGACAGGGAACGTGTCTGGACGGCGCTTCAAAACCACCTGAAAACCGGCGATCCATTTTCATTGGAATACCGCATTTCGGATGCCAAAGGGGGTTACATAACCATCTCTGACCGGGCTGTCGCCATTCGCAATCAGGACGGCAAGCCCATCCGCCTGATCGGTTCCGCGAGCGATATAACGGAACGCAAACGCGCCGAACAACTGAAATCGGATTTTATTTCCTTTGTGACGCATCAACTGAGGACTCCGCTTTCAGGCGTAAAATGGATGCTGGAACTGGCCATTGACGCGAAGGACAACCAGGAGGAAATGCAGTCTTTTATCGCGGACGCCCGTCTGTCCACGGAAAGGCTCATCCGCCTGGTCAACGATTTGCTGGATGTTTCACGGCTCGAACAGGGCAGGCGGAAAGTCGCTCCTCAACCGGTCGATCTGGAAAAACTGACGCGGGACGCCGCCGCCGAAATGAGCCCGTCGCTGCTTGAAACGAAGCAGACGCTTACGATTGAGGTCGCGAATAACCTGCCATGTCCCAACGCCGACCGGCCGCTGATGCGGCAGGCAATAATGAATCTGCTCTCAAATTCGATTAAATATACGCCCGCGGAGGGCAGGATCGATATCGGCATCTCGGTTGAACAGGGTTTCGTGCGCTGGGAAATTAAGGACACGGGAATTGGAATCCCGCAAGACGATCGCGAAAAACTGTTCGAAAAATTCTATCGCGCCGACAATGTTCTGGCGGTTGAAACTGAAGGAACAGGTCTGGGACTGTACCTTGTGCGTCTGACTATCGAGCGGTTCGGCGGTCGCGTATGGTGCGAATCCGAAGAAGGCGCGGGATCAAAATTTATATTTTTGCTTCCCGCCGCTTCCAATCCGGAAGTCCCTGAATGAGGTGCAAACAATGGCAAATAAAATTCTGGTAATCGAAGACGACAGGATCCTGCGCAAAGCCTGCGAGACAAGCCTTGTCAAACGAGGATTTGTCGTAGCGACGGCTTCAAACGGCGAAGAAGGACTCCGGCAGGCGGAGGAACACGCGCCGGATCTCATCCTTCTGGATATGCGGATGCCGAAACTCTCAGGCGCGGAAACGCTCGCCGCGCTCAAGCAAAATGAAAAAACGCGGAAGATCCCCGTCGTTATACTCTCCAATTCCTCCAGCGAAGCGAGTATGCAAAACGCCGAAACTCTCGGCGCGGCGGGATACCTTGTTAAAGCGTCACTTTCCCTCCGCGAACTCGGCGACCGCGTCGCCGAATTTCTTGAAACCGCTGATTGATGATATATAAACGGAAACAGACTCCAATTTTTGATCGGATTCGCCAATGAAACGCTATTAAGGAAGCACTGATTAATTGTCTGCGCGGGATGAAGTGCGAGGCGCACGGAGCGCAGGAACCGAGGCATATACAGAAATATGTTGAGGTTACGAGCACCGCGCAACGAAGCAATTCGCCCGCTCAG
>JAIRVC010000251.1 GCA_031254095.1 Acidobacteriota bacterium | reverse complement strand
AAGCGATAACATAGATACAGGCCGGTTCCACCTTTTAATACATAATCATTTGATTTTTCATTCAGGAATTTGATGAACGCGGCGGCTACTTCACCGTGCTGCTGTCTCCAATCTGTCATAATCCAGCCCGCTTTTTAAAATCCAACCATTTGCCGTAGTATTCCAATCCCATAAAATTGTCAATTTTGTTCCAGTGCGGCAAATCCCTTAAAAGAGAGACTTTATCGAAAACTTCATCGTTATAATCGTCATTGCAGATAAAATCACGATTCATGCCTTGCGCCACGCTGAAATTTCCAATCTCCACCAAGTCAAGCAATGCACGGATATGATTGGCAACTGCATATGTTCCCTCGTGTTCAGGAACAACTGAACATTGCTCAATGCCGTATTCCCCATAAAAGCTTTCTTTGCTATCCCGGAATGTAATATTCTCCCACTTCAACGCCGAACAATGCCAGTCGCCGCATGTCAGTAGCGAACATGGCAGATTCAAGGCATGTATTCCCGTGATATAGCGCATATTTGGCCTCCCTTCAAAGATTTATAAAATATACCATGACGCTATGCACAAAAAATGTGCAAAATGGTAGAAAATCCCACTAGCGTCCAATTATAACTCGAACAATTTAAACTGGTTACACGAGTGTTCTGGTATTGATTTTGGTTTTACCTTCGAAAAGGCTTGTAAAACGGGCATTTTTTGAAAAACGGAGACGCTTAAAATTTCTTGGATTTCGTGAAGTTCACGATCGGCCTTCAACTCTTTCTTGATGATCGCCAATAGGCAATATACCGCTACAGCAATCCAAAGCTGGGTACGAACGGCGTTCTCCGAGTAACCATAGAACGATTTGATCCGGAGAAAGTAAACAGTCTTTACATCCCTCTCCAGAAACGCGAAATCTCGCCGCCGCCAAGTCAGGCGCGGAATCTTTTGATACCTTAAATCCATTTTTGTTCCCTCGCGCGTAGAGCGTTTTTGAACACAGCAGAAATGCTGTGTCCGTTTTGCGCCCTTTTCAGGCAAATCGTTGATATGGTTTGTTTTGATGTGGTGCTAGAAAATTTGATTAAAGCAGGATGAAAAACTACCGGGCAAAGCTCCGCCCGATGGACGAAATATTTCCATGCCGCTATTTCAGCGGCAAACGTCCGCCATAGTATGAGAACAAATTGTAGCTTTTTATTGCTTTGGATTGGTTTGTGGTGGGCGCCACAGGACTTGAACCTGTGACCCCTGCGGTGTGATCGCAGTGCTCTGCCAACTGAGCTAGACGCCCTCTCTGTGGTGCCGTCCGGTATTAAAAACCGGCATTTTGGTGGATGGTGGGGGGATCGAACCCCCGACCTCCGCATTGCGAACGCGGCGCTCTCCCAGCTGAGCTAACCACCCACTTTAACTTTACGGGGCGCTATTATCGCCGATAGATTGCCTGATGTCAACCTGGCTTTATCTACTGGGCGCACGCCCTTATCTCCCTTATCCCTTGTTAAGCAATGTCAGGAATTCGCTGTTGCTGTCGGATTTTTTCAGCTTGTCGAGAAGCAGATCCATGGCTTCGTCGATTGACAACGGATTCAGGACTTTTCGCAAAACCCAGATCTTGTTCAGATCTTCCCTTTCCACCAGCAGTTCTTCCTTGCGGGTTCCGGAACGGTTGATGTCGATCGCGGGGAAGATGCGTTTGTCAACGAGCTTGCGGTCGAGGATGATTTCCATGTTGCCGGTGCCTTTAAATTCCTCGAATATCACGTCATCCATGCGGCTTCCCGTATCGACAAGGGCGGTCGCCATAATCGTGAGACTTCCCCCTTCTTCGATTTTGCGCGCCGCGCCGAAAAACCGCTTTGGCTTTTCAAGGGCGTTTGCGTCAACGCCGCCGGAAAGCACCTTGCCGCTTGACGGCACAACGGTATTGTACGCGCGCGCCAGGCGCGTGATGCTGTCGAGCAAAATTACGACATCTTTTCTATGCTCAACCAGGCGCTTAGCTTTCTCCATGACGATTTCCGCAACCTGAACATGCCGGGTGGCCGGCTCATCGAAAGTGGAGCTGATGACCTCGCCTTTTACCGAGCGTTCCATGTCCGTAACTTCTTCCGGCCGTTCGTCGATCAGCAGTACGATCAGATAGATTTCCGGATGGTTCGCGCTGATGGAGTTGGCGATACTTTGCAGAAGCATGGTTTTGCCGGTTCTCGGCGGAGAGACGATCAGGCCGCGCTGCCCCTTGCCTATCGGCGTGAAGATATCCATGACGCGCGCGGACAGATTTTCGCGCACGGTTTCGAGCCTGATGCGCTCCTGTGGGTAAAGCGGCGTCAGGTTATCGTAAAAAATGCGGCGGCGCGCCTCTTCGGGCGGCTCAAAATTAACGGCGTCAACCTTGACAAGCGCCAGATACCGCTCGCCGTCATTCGGCATCCGGATCTGCCCAGAAACGATGTCGCCCGTGCGCAGATCAAATTTCCTGATCTGGGAGGGAGAAATATAGATGTCGTCCGGCCCCGGCAGGTAACTGTAATCGGGCGAGCGCAGGAAGCCGTATCCTTCCGGAAGCGTTTCCAGTACCCCTTCTGAAAAAATCAGGCCGTGTTTTTCCGCCTGCGCCTGGAGTATGGCAAAAATAAGTTCCTGCCTGCTCAATTTGCCCGCCGAAGCGAGTTTATGTTTCTTTGCTATCCGCGACAGATCCTTGATGTCAAGCGACTGCAGCTCGCTGATGCGTAACTGCTCGCCTTCTTTGTCAAGCGCTTCCTGTACCGACACTTTCTTTTCATTTTTGTCATTTGAAGCATTGGGGGAATCATTGGAAGCGTTATCCGAACGTGTATCTTTCTCTGTCATGGAACACCCGTTTTATATTTTCAAGAAATAAAGTCAGCGCAGACAGCGGCGGTAGATTGCTAACAGTTAAGTATTAATTTTAAAGCGGCTCAGCTGAAATTACCAGAATTTTTCTTTTGATTTTCGGCTTCCGGATACGTGCGCAACATTTTCAATGCGCCGCGCACGTGTCCGGAAAATCCGAAATCGAAAACTTATGAAACGATCACTTCCAGGAATCAAATACCCAGATCGGCTTTGGCCTTGGCAAGTATTTCGTCAAGCCCGTCAAGCGAATCGTTGTTTTTGGCCTTGTGAATCTGCTCCAGATACTGCCGCGACCTGTCCGCGGTCTGCTTATTCAGCACAACACTCCTGGCGAAAGATTCCACAGCGCTGTCCTGTCCTTCGGTCTGCCACTTACACATGCCTATGAAGTAATAGGCATCGCCGTTGGACGGATCGGCCTTGATGACTTTTTCAAACATTTCTATAGCCTTGGGGTAGTCCTTGGCGGTATACGGTTCCTGCGCAAGCAGCGTGAAGGCAGTGACGCGCTGCGGGTTCCACTGCTCATTCGTAAGCCCCTGGGGAAGCTTGTCGCCGTATACGTCCATGAGCTTCTTATAGAGTTCGGTCATCTTTGGAATATCATTTTTCTGGGCGTATATCTGCACCGACTTGAACGCCGCGTCGAAACCCAGAG
The DNA here is from genome assembly GCA_031254095.1 of Acidobacteriota bacterium. Classification (GTDB taxonomy): domain Bacteria; phylum Acidobacteriota; class UBA6911; order UBA6911; family UBA6911; genus UBA6911. The sequence goes on along the minus strand of JAIRVC010000251.1, from coordinate 2,557 downwards.
GCTGATCAATCGGGAATTCCGCCATAATCTTCTGGGCGTTTTCCAGATATTTATCGTAATTCCCCATATTCATATAGATGTCCGCAAGCAGCTGTACGCCTTGAATACTGGGCGCTACCGCATAAAGCTGTTCCTGAAGTTCCGCAGCCTTTGCCCAGTTTGCCGAAGAATAATACGCGGTCAGAATAATCTGCTGCATTGTCAGGCGCGCGGTCTGGATCTGCTGCAGAAATTCCTCGACATTATTTTCGACAACAGTGACGTCTCCGTCCTGTACCGCTTTTTCTACAGCCGCGTCCGCGGGAAGAGCAGCCATCATCTCTTCGGCCATGGAAACAGCCTTATCCCATTCCTTACTGTTCAGATGACCGACTGCGACGGCTTGATAATCCGAAATGATATAAGGGATGAGTCTGTTAATCGGACGATCTTTCAGAAATTCGATCAGCAGACCGGCAAGCTTCTGCGGATCCTTTTCCTGTTTTATTTCTTCATGCCGCTTTGCGTCCCTGGTGTAATAGTAGTTGGAAAGAAGCGAAATCTTTTCCTGCGCAAAACCACTTGCTCCGCACAAAAGCAGAACCATAATCGTTGAACTGACGAATCTTCTAGTCATGGCTTCTCCTGAATAAAATCGTACCAATTTCCTTCACAAAACTTTGGCTTTTAGGTTCTAACGGAAAGGGCCGTTCTGTCAAGAAAAATTAAGACAGGCAATCGCGCCGGCTATGGGAAGCGCGACATATCCGTTTCGGGAATCGTATGCCTTCATCGTTAACCCGACACAACTGAAACCGATCAGGATTTCCATATCAGGATTCGGCGTCGACCCGCCCGCCTGCCCCGCTCCGTCCGAAAAAGCGATATCATTTTACAAAATTTCACTGTAAAATTAAAGTTTTGTGCTTGCGCTCCGGTTCGCGCTCAACCGGCTGCGGCGCGATCCGGCACCACGGATGTCCGGCGAAAAATCATGATAACTGTCAGAAACCTGACGAAATACTACGGCCGTTCGACGGCGCTGCGCGGCCTTGACCTTGATATAGGCGCGGGAGAATGCGTCGCCGTTTTCGGCAAAAACGGCGCGGGAAAAACCACATTCCTGCGCATCCTCGCGGGTCTTGCGCGTCCTTCGTCGGGAAGTTTAAAAATTAGCTTTCCCGACGGCAAAAAGCCGCGATTCACGCGCGGCGCAATCGGTTATCTGTCGCACAGCATGTCTTTATATCCCGATCTGACGGCGCTTGAAAATCTGCGCTTTTTCGCGGGACTTATGCACGCGCCCGCGGACGACAACGCGCTGATTCAGCGTATGGAAGCGGTGGGTCTCGGCGGGCGTGAATTTGACCCGGTGCGCAATTATTCGCGCGGAATGCAGCAACGCCTGGCCATAGCGCGGGCATTCCTCCACAACCCCTCGATTTTACTGCTTGACGAACCTTTTACCGGTCTGGATCAGATCGGATTGGAAGTTTTGGAGAATTATATACGCCGGGCGGTGGCGGAAGGAAAAACCTGCGTCATGACCCTGCACGATCCGGCGCAGGGGTATAAACTGGCCGACCGGCTGGTGGTTATAGAAAAAGGCGCGGCCGCACTGGACGTTTTGAAGCGTTCGCTTACGCTCGACAGCTTTATGGAAAAATACCGTCAGGTTATTGGTTAAGGCGGCATCATGCGCAGGATTTGGGCGATATTTCGAAAAGATTTGCTGATTGAACTGAGAACAAAAAGCGCGATCAACTCGATGCTTTTTTTCGGCGTCGTGACGCTGCTGATCTTCAACTTCGCGATCGGCTCGAAAGATTCCCTCCGTCCGGCGCTGCCGGGAGTGCTCTGGACGGCGTTCGCCTTTGCGGGAACGCTGGGACTGAACCGCATGTTCGCGTCCGAAAAGGAAAATCATTGCATTGAGGGACTATTGATGATTCCGGCGGACAGGGGCGCGATTTACCTGGGTAAGATGCTGGCAGGCGTCGTTTTTATGCTGCTTGCTGAAATCGCGATTTTCATCTTCGGACTGATTTTTTTCAACGTGACGGTCTGGAAGGAAATCCCCCTGCTGGCCTTGACGTTTTTGATCGGAACATTAGGATTTATGGCTGTAGGAACGCTGCTTTCGGCCATCGCCGTAAACACGAAACTGCGCGAAGTCCTTTTGCCGCTGCTTCTTTTTCCGGTAATTCTCCCGATTCTGATCAACGCGGTTGAGGCGACAGGCATTATTCTCGACGGCGGCGATTATGGCGCGCTGAAATTGCCGCTTAGCGTTATGACCGTATTTACGCTCGTATTTGGAACAATCGCGTGGCTTCTGTTCGAATATGTGCTGGAAGATTAACAGGGGAGCTCAACACCCGTTATTACGATTTGATAACAACGAAATCTTTAACAGCACAGGGCGCTCACAGTGCCGCGAGCGCCCGGTGATTTGCTTTATGCTGCCGGTTGCATCCGGCGAAACTACAGGCTAGGGGCTGTGGACATGAGGTTACTTTCAGTGTATACTATAGAAAACTGAAAGAAAGAAGGTTTTCTATGTCAATAGATGAATGGT
>JAIRVC010000347.1 GCA_031254095.1 Acidobacteriota bacterium | reverse complement strand
GATCGGCAGGCTCGGGAATGTATAATTTCCCGTGTTGCTGCTTGTGGTCTTTGTTTCCACGCCGGTGCCGACATTGCGAATCACAACGGACGCGCCGGGTACAACTCCGCCTGAAGCATCCAGAATGATTCCGGTTAAAGAAGCGGCGCCGCTCTGGCCGAATGCCGTCGCCGTAAGGAATATAAACGATAGAAGCGTCATAAGGCACGTTACTGTTTTGAGAAAACGCTGATTTATTCGCTTACCGCTGATTTTTTTTCGAGAAAGAGGAATTGTTACCTTTTGGAACGCTTTTTTATTGAACATTAGATCTGCCTCCACAAAAAGCACTGACCTTTTTTCGGCCAAGACGAAAAAAAGATGACCAATTGAAACGCCTTTGAGTTCCTTCTTCCCCAAAGGCAACTTTACAGCGTCCGAGGCCTCGGTCGTTCCATGCAAAACAAATGCGCACATTTACCGGTCGGCGCCTTTAGACGATGCGCCATGTTATTTCGGATTATTTCCAAATGTCAAACAAATCTTAAAAAATCTTTCATTTTCGCAAAAGATTCATCAAAGGAAACGCTGATCATTCATGAATATTGCTTTCCATGAACTGTTTCGTGATAATGTCGAAGTTTGATTCATTTTACAGAATATAAAGATGTCATAGACAAGGATCCAATTTCCCGGGGAGAATGCAGCTGTGTTTCGACGGCAGATGTTTTACGGAATTACCCTTATTCTTCTTATCGCGATTATTTTTCTGCTTATGCGCGGTCGAACCGCGGAAAAAGAACGTGTGGCGCAGCAAAACAGCAGGCTTGAGGAAATCGCGGTCGAACCATCCTCGCCGGTGCGGGCAATTTTGCCGCGCGATCTGGAAATTGTTGAGGCAAAAGTATCCTGGACGCGGAATCCCGGCGAAAAAGACGCCGCGGCGGCGCGTCACGATATAACCATCCGCAATATCGGCGAAGGCTCTTACGCCAGCCTGTGGTTGAGGATCGAATATATCAATGAAAAAAAACATTCCGTTGAAATCCGAACGCACGAAATCAACGAATCTCTGCCTCCGGGAGGAACCCTGCGGGCTTCTGACGTAACCATAGACGGCCTGCCGGACGCCGCGGCGGATTTTCGCGTTAATATTCTCTCCGCCGATCTGGGGAGAAGCGCTGAAAATGGCGTTTATCAAAATTGACATCGCAAAAATATTTGTGTTAAGGTGAGTATCGTTACATTTGTATGATGGACCGACTGTTACCCCGGATTTTTATATGAGGATTTCATAATGAAGTCTTTCGCGCGAATGTTTCTTCTGATCGGACTGATCGCCGGAATGGCGGCAACGGCCGAAGCGAGGGACAACAAAGGCCGGATTACCGGCAATGTCTCCGACTTTTTCGGCAGCCCTGTCAAGGACGCTCTCATAAGGGTTATACAAATAATTGACGGCGCGGAAAAATTTATATCCGTGCGCAGCGATGAGTACGGTTTTTTCAAAACTCCCGCGCTTTCCGCCGGCATCTACTCGCTTAATATTTCACACAATGACTACAGCGCTGTCGCGACAACGCAATTTGTCGTCGACAACTCCCGTTCCGTTTCACTGGAAATCGCGCTGCGAAATTTCGCCGATAGTCTTACAAGAGACGAAGACCCGCGCAACCAGGATTTCCGGCAGGTGCTCAGGGGCGTTTCCGACCGCCGGCTTATTTTCCGCGCCGCGTCGATACCCGGAGTCGCGGAAAATACACCGGATCCTTTCACCCATGGCGGCGTGATGAGCATCGCCGCGGGAACGTCTCCGAGTGAAAGTTATTTTCTGCGGCCTCAAGCCAATCAAAGCGGCATTTCATCAAATTTCGCTTTTACGGAACCATTGAATTCGACGAGCCGCATTATCCTGTCGGGACAAGTGGATTCCGGCGAAGGTTCTTTCTGGAGGTTGCGGAACACTTACAGCTACCGCACGGACAGGAATCATGACTACAGTATTTCCGTCGGCTACGGCCGCATGACGGGAAATTATCTGGTTCCCGACACTATTTCTTCATCCACGAATTTCCGTCCCATGACAGACGGGCTTGAAACTTTTGCTTTCGGCACGGAAGGCGAAACGCGATTATTTAACGTTCTGTCCATCCGCTACGGCGTCGATTATACAAGATTGTATTACGACTCCGACAAGAGGTTTTTTTCTCCCTCGCTGCGAATATTGCTCACACCTGTGGAAGGATGGAGCCTTGAAGCTTTCATCACGTCAAAACCCCAGAACGACAACAACTCCGTTGTTCTTCCGAGCGGCGAAACGCTTAACCTTGCCGAGCCGACCTTTATCACTATAGCGGGAGACAAGGTCAGCATGAGTCAGGTGCGGCATTCCGAAGCGGTCGTAAGGAAAAATTTCGCGCCGGGAACATCCGTCGAATTAGCGTTCTATCAGGATTACATCAGTGGCCCGGGCATCCCTATGCTCGTAACGACAGTTACTCCGTCGGATCGGCGTTCCTGCATTATTGAGGCAAACGGCGAAGACTCCAGTCAAAAAGGACTGCGCTTTCTGGTAAAGCACAGGATATTTGAGCACCTGACCGGCTCAGTGGCGTACATTTACGGGGAATCAAAAGAAATCGCGCCGGATGCGCAAATGGAGACTATCGCCTCCCTGAAAGAAAATCCGGGAGTTTTTATGCAGCGGGGATACCGGCATTCAATCGCCGGTCACGTGGGCACTTTCATTCCAAGGACGCGAACCAACATAATCGCAATGCTGCGCTGGAATTCC
>JAIRVC010000100.1 GCA_031254095.1 Acidobacteriota bacterium | reverse complement strand
GGTCGTCCGCGTAGGGCGGGCGCGTATAAAGAAAAATAAGGAGATTGATTATGAGTGACGTGAAAACCGTCGATGCCCGCGGGCTTTCCTGCCCGCAACCCGTACTGCTCGCGCAGGCGGCGATTAAAAATATGGAAAAGGGCGCGGTGCGCGTACTGGTGGATTCAGAAACCGCAAGGGACAACGTAACGCGCATCGCGCAAAAAGCCGGATGGAGCGCCGAAGCGCAGGAGCAGCCCGGCGGCGTTATCCAGATAACGCTGACCCGGTAATCCGCGTTTATTTCGGTCAACGTATATAAGGAAAATATCATGAAGCCTGTTTTTACATTCTGACAGTGATGCGAACGGTACGGCTCCCCGTGCGGGAAGCCTGAAATTCCCAGGGCGGCAAACGCCCGCAAACGGAAAATTACGAACTCGCATCCTGAACGGTTATGCTCCTGGCATGGCTCCTGACGTATACACGTCAGGAGCATAACCTTCCAACCCCGATCCCGTCTCGTTCTCTCCTTTTGCGGACTTCCGCCTGAATTGATTTTTTAATTTTTTAGTTCCCGGCATCTGCGCTTCCTTTGGGAAACGTTGATTAATTTGCAAAGGTGTGTCTTTTGCCCGAAATAAAACCGGGGACGTCAATCTGTAGAGAGGAGAAGATATGAAAAAGAAAAACAGCGGGATGGAAAGAAGAACTTTCCTGAAATCGGCGATGACTTCAACGGTTGCCGCGGCGGCGGTTCCCGGCCTGCTTCACGCGAGCGGGTTTCAAAGTAATTCGCTTCAGGTCTGGTCCTGCGGAGGACTTTCCGAAGCCTTCAACGCCGCAAACAGCAGCTATGAAAAAAAGACCGGGATAAAGATCGCCTATACCGGCGCTTTTGCGGCGGCTCTGGGTAAATCGCTTCTTGGAAGCGCCGAAACAGAGGTCTTTGCCGGACGCGTCTTGAAGCTTGCGAAGGATTTAAGGGAAGCCGGAAAAATGGTTTATTTCAGGCCGCTTTGTTTCACTGAATATGTCCTGATCACCCCTTTGGGAAACCCCGCCGGCATTAAATCCGTGGAAGATATGTCCCGCCCCGGCGTCCCGGTTATATTGCCCCTCGGCGCGTCCCCTCCGGGCGGAGACGCAATCGCGGGCATTCTCAAAAAAGCGGGCGTCGAAGACGCGGTTCTCAAGAACATGGTCAGCAGGGCGACCTGCGTCATAAAAATGATGCCGGAGATAATCAAAGGAAATGGAATGGCGTCAATCGTCGAAAGGCGACTGACCCGTCTGGATGAGTTTGAAGGGAAAGTAGACATTATTTCCATTCCCGAAAGTCTCTTTCCGCCCGGCCCGCTTACTTTCACAATCGGGGTAATGAAGTCTGCCAAAGACCGCGCCCTTGCCGACGATTATGTGAATTTCATGTGTTCCGACGAGGCGCAGGCCATATTCGAGAGACGGGGTTTTATAACGGCCGTTTCGGACAAAGGCCGGACGCTTATTGAAAATCTGGGGGTGAAGGATGCCTGAAAAGAAAGTTAACGCTTTATACGCCAGCCCGCTTACATGGATTCGCAGGCTCACGCAAACCGGTATGCTTGCCGTCCTCGGCCAATGGTCTTTCTACGGCATCTTTCGCTGTCCCTTTGCCGTTCCTTTCGTGGGCTGTCAGGTTTGCCCCGTCATTACCTGCTGGGGAAGAATTACCGGCCTTTTTTGGGGATTCTGGCTGCTTCTGCCTGTTTCGGTCATTTTATTCGGACGCGCCTTTTGCGGCTGGGCATGTCCCGGCGGCCTTGTAAACCAGTTGATTGGCAAGGCGTCGATAGTGAAACTGCGCGTTAGAAACCAGTTTATGAAAATCGCGCCCTGGGGACTTTTCGCCGGGCTGATAATCGCGCTGACACTGTGGCTCGGCATAAACAATCCGCGTTGGGTGATTCCTATTCGAGTGGGCGAATTCTGGAACTCCATCAAACTCACCTTCGAACACGCGCCCGGCCTCTGGCTTGCCCGCACGCTTATCGTGCTCGGGCTGGCCGCCGCCGGGCTTTTTATCGCCAACCTGTGGTGCCGCTTTGCCTGTCCCATGGGCGGCCTGCTTGAACTGATCAAGCGCGTCTCCATTTTCAGGGTTTTTAAAACGAGCGCCTGCAACGATTGCGACGCCTGTTTGCAGGTCTGTGAAATGGGAAGCCGTCCCGATGAAACCAACTGCACCAATTGCGGAGACTGTCTGAAATACTGCCAGGCGGGTGCAATTAAGATCGGCATAAAGCGGGTGAACTCATGACACAGTCCGAAATACGCGCAAGCAGAGCTTTTTCCGATCATCCCTGCTTCTATGGAAGCGCCAGGGCGCGCCGTGGCAGGGTTCATCTGCCCGTCGCCCCGGATTGCAATATCCGGTGCAACTTCTGCAACCGCCTTTATGACTGCGCCAACGAAAGCCGCCCCGCCGTCACACAGGGCATACTGGCGCCGGATAACGTCATACCGTACCTTGATTTTCTTTTGCGCAGAAGGCGCGATATTTCCGTTGTCGGCATTGCCGGGCCGGGAGATTCAATGTGCAGCCCGGAACGCACCCTTGAAACATTACGGGACATACACGCCGCGTATCCGCATCTATTGATCTGCGTTTCCACCAACGGCCTCAATCTGGCCGGGCATGTAGACGATCTGGCGGAGGCGGGCGTTACCCATGTGACGGTCACCGTGAACGCCGTCGATCCGCTTGTCGGGCGGCATATTTATTCGCATGTTACCGTGAATAACCGCGAATACCATGGCGTTGAGGCTTTTTCGCTTCTTCTTTCCCGCCAGAAAGAGGCGATCAGGCAACTCAAGGCGAAAAATCTTATTGTAAAGGTCAACACGGTCGTCATACCGGGCATTAATGACGATCACGTCCGGGCTATTGCAAAAGAGGCCGCCGGTCTTGGGGTTGATGTAATGAACTGCATTCCCATGATTCCGGTTGAAGGCACGCCCTTTGAGCGGCTGAAATCTCCAACCGACCGGGAAATGAGCAGTATCCGCGATCTGGCGTCTCTTTATATCCCTCAAATGTACCATTGCCAGAGATGCCGGGCTGACGCCGCGGGACTTCTCTCCGACAATGAACTTACTCTCAACAAAACAACAATCCGCTTTGAGCGGTTTCAAAAACAGGCGTCCGGTTTTGCCGGATGTATTTAAAAGGAGATTTAATATGAGAAAAATGCTGTTTACACTGATTTTAGTCCTTTTTGCCGGAACCGGCGCTTTTGCGAAAACATTCAAGGCAGGGGACAGCACGATTGACGCTTACGCCAGCATACGCGCTTACTCTGCGTTCAATCACACCGACGGAGGCCAAATCGCGTCCCCGCCCGATGCCGGCAATATACTTGACGCCAGCGACCGTTCCCGTTTTGCGATAGGGCTGCAGGCAAATTCCCGCGCCGGCGTAAGATGGACGCATGGCGATTTTTTCTTCCACAATGAATTTGGCATGGGTGGAGACACGGCAACAACGAATTTAACTCTCCGCCTTTTATACGGCGATTATAAGTTTGCCGGAGGCGAAAAAGGCAGGATAAGAGTCGGGCAACTCCCCGGCACGGTTCACACGTTTTCCCTCTTCGACCGCAAACTCAACGGCGACAGCGGATTGCAGGGCATGGGCACAATGATAGAAGCGCGCAGAGCGGGAATCAACTATGCAATCGGCGGTTTTTCAATCTCGGCGCTTTCAATGAGACAGGATTCGAACATGGTTACAGGCCGGTACTCCGGCGCATATGCCAACTCCGAATTTTCGGAAATTATGCCCAGAATTGAAGCCTCTTACGTAATTTCCAGCGTAAAAATCGGCGGTTCTTATGTAAAGAGTTCAATTACAGCCAATAACACTTCAACCGGCGACCTGAACAAGCGTTATAGCCTTGACGCCGGTCACATTGTGTTTGCCGCCAACCCTAAAATTGGAGACAACGTGAAACTTACCGTGTCGGGATTTTATTCCGTGAACGGCGGCATGTATCAGATGGTCAGCATGGTCAGCGGAAACAACGACGCTGAAGCCGTCGGCAGAACCGCATGGGCGCTGCCTCAATTGAAAACAGACGCCGACGGCAACATGTCCGCAACGGGCGAGATGGATAACACTACGGCATTTGGCGGAGCGGTTGCTTTAACCGTTAAAGACTTTGAAGCGGGATTCGGCGGTCAGAGCACCCGCAATGACGCATGGCAGGACGATGTCAACGGAATGGGCTTTTACGCGAATTACCGATTCAAATTGGGGTCTTATTTCAAGATCATCCCTGAAGTCGGTTATGTCCATACCGGAAAAAGGTTGACGCAAAAAACCTCGGCAAATCGCGTTGTTGACGGCGAAAGAGGGTTTCAGGCCGGACTGGCGTTCAGAATCGACATATAAACAACAGGGCTGGCGCATAAAACAGGATTAATGCGCCAGCCCCTTATCTGCAATAAAGGAGGAAACGTTAATGAACAGTAATAATACTTTGCCGGGTCAATTTGAGGGTTTTGCGGATGCGCGGAAGCAGGGTTTTCTCGCAGTTAAAAACTTAAAAGACGAGGGGAAAAACGTAGTGGGGGTATTTTGCACCTATGCTCCCATGGAAATTTTTATGGCAGCCGGAGCGGTTCCGGTAGGCATCTGCGCTTTCAGCGATGAAACAATCGCTGAAAGCGAAAAGGTTTTACCGAGGAATCTTTGCCCGCTTGTAAAATCCAGTTACGGTTTCGCGATTACCGAAAAATGCCCCTATATTTACTTCGCCGATTTAATTGTAGGCGAGACTACATGCGACGGTAAAAAGAAGATGTACGAACTTCTTTCTGAAATTAAAAACGTCCATGTCATGCAGCTTCCGCAGACCCAAAACGGTGAAACCGCGAAAGAACTCTGGCGCAAAGAGGTTTTACTCTTAAAGGAAAAGGTTGAAAAACAATTCGGCGTCGTTATAACCGGCGACGATATTAAAAAAGCAATCAGATTAAAAAACGAGGAACGCGGTCTTCTGAAAGAATTTTATGAACTCAGCAAATCCTGCCCGCCGCCGATAACCGGCGCGGAACAGCTGAAAGTTTTATATGGATCACAGTTTAAATTCAACTATGAAGAAAAAAACAGGGAATTACGGGCTGCTATCGACAAGGTAAAACAAAATTATGAAAGCGGCGTTGAAAATGTGCCCGGAACCTCTAAAAGAATCCTTATTACCGGCTGCCCATTGGCAGGAGTTACGGAAAAAATTGTCACTGCCATCGAGAGTTCCGGCGGCGTTGTTGTCGCCTATGAAAACTGCATCGGAGTGAAACCCGCGGAACGGCTGGTTGACGAAAACGAAGAACCGTACAAAGCCGTAGCCGACAGATATCTGCAAATCGGCTGCTCCGTTATGACGCCGGATAACAACAGATATAAACTTCTTTCAGAGCTGGTGAAAGAATTCAAGGTTGATGGGGTCGTCGAGATGACATTGCAGGCCTGCCATACATATGCTATCGAGACGGCCACAATAAGAAAACTGATGCAAAAAGAGAATGTGCCGTTTATAAGCGTTGAAACAGACTATTCCACATCCGATGCGGCGCAGTTGAAAACGCGGATTGCCGCGTTTATTGAAATGCTGCCGTGACAAAGTATTTTATCGGGATAGATTCCGGCTCAACAATGTGCAAGGCGGTTTTGTCGGATGGAAAAAACATTGTGGATGTTCGGAATGTAAAAACGGGTTGGAACCCCAGACTTTCCGCAGTGGAAAGTTTGGGGTTCCTGCTGGACGGAAACAGTCTTTGCCGTAATGAAGTTTGTGTTTCAGCCACGGGTTACGGGCGCGAGGCGGTGGATTTCGCGGATTATATGTTCACGGAAATAACATGCCACGCGTTCGGCGCAATGTTTCTTTCGCCCGGCATCGGAGGCGTTATTGACATTGGTGGACAGGACAGCAAGGTTATTCAAATACGCGATAACAGGGTTGTAAATTTTTTAATGAACGATAAATGCGCCGCCGGAACAGGGCGCTTTTTAAGTATGGCGTGCGAAACATTGGGGATCGCGCTGGAAGATATTGATGAATTTGCCGACTCAAACGAATCTATTCCAGTAAACAGCATGTGTACGGTTTTTGCCGAATCCGAAATTATAGGCTTGCTGGCGATGCAAAAAGACCGTTCAAAAATTATGACCGGCGTACTTGAGTCAATCGCACAAAAAATTCGGCAAATGACAGGCAAAATGGATTTTATCAATGGGGCGGCGCTGTTAATGACCGGCGGGCTTTCACGCTCGGAAGCTCTTATGAAAATCATTGCGCAAACAACCAGTCTTAGTGTCGTTACCCATAGGCACGCGCAGTTCGCGGGCGCGGTCGGGGCCTGCGTCTGCGCAAAAAACAGGGAAAACGCCTGATGATTTACTTTGACAACAG
>JAIRVC010000061.1 GCA_031254095.1 Acidobacteriota bacterium | reverse complement strand
GTTACGCGGGAATGCGCAAACAGGAATTGATTTTCCAGATTTTGAAAGCGCAGACGGAGCAAAGCGGCCTGATTTTTTCGGAAGGGGTTCTTGAGTGCCTTCCGGAGGGATTCGGTTTTCTCAGGGCCGCCGATTGCAATTACCTGCCTGGCCCGGACGATATTTACGTTTCCCCGTCCCAAATCAGAAAATTTGATCTGCGCACCGGCGACACGGTTTCCGGGCAGATACGCCACCCCAAGGAAGGCGAACGCTATTTCGCCCTTATCAAGGTCGAAGCCATCAACTTCGAGCATCCGGACGCCGTCAAGGAAAAGATACTGTTCGACGATCTGACGCCGCTGTATCCCGCTGAACAGCTGAAACTTGAAACTACGCACGACAACCTTTCCGGACGGGTTATGGACATGCTCGCGCCTATCGGCAAAGGGCAGCGCGGCCTGATCGTTTCGCCGCCGCGCACCGGAAAGACGATGCTCCTTCAGTCCATCGCAAATTCCATTTCCCGGAATCATCCGGAGGTCGATTTGATGGTGCTTCTGATTGACGAACGCCCCGAGGAAGTCACCGACATGAAGCGCTCCGTCGACGGCGAAGTGGTCAGCTCCACGTTTGACGAACCGGCGGCGCGGCACGTACAGGTTGCGGAAATGGTAATGGAAAAGGCCAAGCGCTTCGTTGAACACAGGCGCGACGTTGTGATACTGCTCGACAGCATTACGCGCCTCGCCCGCGCCTACAACACGATAGTGCCGCCAAGCGGCAAGGTGCTTTCAGGCGGCGTGGACAGCAATGCCCTGCAAAGGCCCAAGCGTTTCTTTGGCGCGGCGCGCAACATCGAGGGAGGCGGGAGCCTGACTATTATCTCCACGGCTCTGATCGACACCGGCAGCCGTATGGACGACGTAATTTTCGAGGAGTTCAAGGGCACCGGCAACATGGAATTGCATCTTGACCGGAAGCTGGTGGACAAGCGCGTTTTCCCAGCCATCGACATCAATAAGTCCGGCACGCGCAAAGAAGAGCTGTTGCTATCGCAGGGCGACTTGAACCGCATCTGGGTTCTGCGCAAGGTGCTGAATCCTCTTTCGGCGACCGAGAGTATGGAACTGCTGCTCGAAAAGCTTTCCAAGACAAAAAATAACGGCGATTTTCTTTCTTCTCTCTCTGGCGGGGGTTAGTTTACTCAAGCGATGACGGAGATTAATCCAGGCGATTTTAAAATTCTTGTGACCGGCGGCGCCGGTTATATAGGTTCGCATACGGTTGTCGAGCTTCAAAAACAAGGGTTTCCCGTTGTCATTGTCGACAACCTTTCAAACTCACGGGATTTTGTCGTTGACCGCATCGCGGAAATCACCGGCGTCGCGCCGGAATTTCACCGTTTCGACCTTGCCGACCGCGATAAAACAGCAGGATTTTTCGCGTCGCATCCGGATCTGAAAGCCGTGATTCATTTCGCGGCTTTCAAGGCCGTGGGCGAATCAATGGGCGAACCGCTGAAGTATTACCTCAACAATCTGGATGCCCTGCTCAACGTTTTGCAGGGAATGAGGGCTGCCGGCGTTGAAAACCTCGTATTTTCTTCATCCTGCACCGTCTATGGGCAGCCGGACGATCTTCCGGTCAGGGAAACGTCTCCGGTTAAGGACGCGTGGTCTCCATACGCCAACACCAAGCAGATGTCCGAGCAGATCATCCGTTTCACCAGCAGTTCGTTCGGCTTACGGGCAATCGCCCTGCGTTATTTCAATCCCGTTGGAGCGCATGAAACGGCGCGAATTGGAGAGCTGCCTCTGGGCATTCCAAACAATCTGACGCCGTTTATCACGCAGACCGCCGCCGGACTGCATGAATGTTTGAAAGTTTTCGGCGACGACTACCCGACGCCGGACGGCACGGCCATTCGTGATTATATTCATGTTACGGATCTCGCCAGAGCCCACATAGCGGCCGTCCGCCGCATGTTTGACGGCCGGTCGGCGTCTGATTTTGAGGTGTTCAACGTGGGAACCGGCAATGGCTACAGCGTAAAGGAAGTGATACAGTCCTTTGAACGGGTTTCCGGAAAAAAACTGCCTGTCGATATTGTCAGCCGCCGTCCGGGCGACATTGTGCAGGTATGGGCGGACACATCGCTTGCCAACAGGGAACTTTGCTGGGAAGCCGAAAAAACTCTCGATGAAATGATGCTTTCCGCCTGGGAGTGGCAGCAATCGCTATCAAATCAATAGATTATCAGGAGTACTGGTAAAATGTATCAATTTAAACCCATCACCTCCCGTATTCAGCAAATGCACGATCTTATCCGCGACCGCATAATTCAGTCGGATGCGGAAACCGCCGTGATAATGACCAAATGCTATCAGGAAAACGAAAGCCTGCTTCCGTATCTCAAACGTCCGAAGGCGTTGAAAGCTGTATGCGAGAAAATGACCGTTCGCGTTGAAGACTTCGAGATGCTTGTCGGCAACACGAGCAGGAATTTCTGCGGATCCGGCTCAAGCCCGGACTGGAGTGGCGCAGATATGCTGCCGTGGCTCGTTGACAGTGGAAGCTGGACGCTGCGCGACGACGGGCTTTACCATAATCCCGATAACGAGGAATTGCGGATGAGCGTTGCGCCGGAGGATGTCGCGGCGTTCCGTGAAATCGCGGAGTACTGGAAAGGCAAGACCTACAACGATGTCGCCGCCGCCTGGCAGCCGCAGGGTTATGAGGAACTTGCGCGGATGAATATATCGGCGACAAAAGTGGGCGCGCCGCTGCTTATGATGCCGAGCGGACACCTTACGCCGGGGTTTGCAAAAATTATAAATAAAGGTTACGGCGCAATCCGCAAGGAGGCTCAAGACTGGCTTGACTTGCACGTCAACGACCTTATGGGTGACGACGCGCAGAAAGTCCTGTTCTACACCGCCGTTGTAATTTCTTGCGATGCCGCCTCTATTCTGCTCAAACGCTACGGCGCGAAATGCCTTGAAAAGGCGGCCAAATGTACCGATTCAAATCGTAAAGCGGAGCTTGAGTCGATGGCGGACAGTTTAGTTTGGATAAGCGAGAATCCCTGCCGTTCGTTCCGCGAAGCGTGCCAGGCGACGATTACATATCAGTATCTGCTGCGTTTGGCGTTCATAAGCGACATCGGCTCATTTGGGCGGGTTGACCAGTATACATGGCCGTACCTGAAAAAAGACCTTGAGTCAGGCAGGCTCACTATGGACGAAGCGCAGGAAATTCTTGACTGCTTCTATTTGAAAATCAACTCCATGTACGGCGGCGGCGCGGGCGGCGGAGACCTTGTCAAGATTATCGGTATCGGCAATACATACCTGCACAATACTGTCGGAGGGGTTGACCCCAAAACGGGCGAGGACGCCGCAAACCCTGTAACATACATGGTGCTCGAAAGCATTGCCCGGCTCAGCCTGCACGACCCGACAATTTCACTGCGGATTAACAAGAACACGCCGGATGATCTCTGGGCGCTTGCGCTTGAAGTGTCCACGAAGGTAGGCGGACTGCCGCTGCTCCAAAACGACGAAGTAATCATTCCGGGCATAATATCGGAGCTCGGTTTCAGCCTGGAGGACGCGCGCGACTACGCGATAATCGGATGTCAGGAAATCACAGGTTCCGGTAACGATTACGCCGCGGCGAACGGCGTTGCCCCGCCTCACGCGTCAATACACTACTCCGCGCTGCTGTGCGCGGCGCTGAACGATGGCAAAAACCCGTTCAATGGCGAGCAAAGCTCTATTCACACCGGCTATCTGTACGAAATGCAAACTTTTGACGAGGTTAAGGAAGCGTGGCGGAAACTGGCGAGGTATTACTTAAAAGCACAGGTCAGCCTGAACAATTATCTTGAGTGCCTCGTTCAGTACCACACGCCGCAGGCGATACTGTCTTTGTCGATCGACGGCTGCATGGAATCCGGCAAGGACTGTACAGCGGGCGGAGCGAAGTATAACTCCTGCGGCGGCACCGCCACAGGGCTTGCGACTGTCGCCGATTCGCTTACGGCAATCAGATATATGGTGTTCGACAGGAAACTGTGTACGGCGCGCGAGCTTTACGATGCGATAATGGCGAACTGGGAAGGCCATGAACTGCTGCGTCAGCGTATTATCAACGATGTTCCGCATTTCGGAAACGCGGATCCTTACGCGGACGAGCAGATGACGTGGGTAATCAACACTTACTACGAGGCGTGCAAGGAGTGCTATTCCTCGCGTGCAAAGGTATTCAAGGCAGGATTGTACGGTGCGGCCGACCACGTAGGTCAGGGCTATACGACATGGGCGACGCCCGATGGCAGACTCGCCGGAACCCCAATTGCTGACGCGGCATCTCCGGTGCAGAGTCGCGACACTAACGGTCCGACGGCTGTATTTTCATCATCGCTGTGTTACGACCACTCCAAGTTTATGGACGGCGTGTGCCTGAACATCCGGCTGCATCCGACAGCGCTAAGAGGCGAAGACGGAATAATAAAGCTGCGCGATATGGTCAAGTCATATATGGCAGCCGGCGGCGCGGAAGCGCAGTTCAATGTCATATCGACGGAGACGCTCCGCGCGGCGCAGATTAACCCCGACCAGTACCGCAACCTGGTAGTGCGCATTGCCGGGTATTCGGCGTACTTTGTGGAACTTTTGCCGGACTGTCAAAACGACCTTATCAGCCGCACGGAAAACTTACTGTGAAATAGGCCGCCTCACGGCGGCCAGTGGTCAGTGATCAGTGGTCAGAAAAGTTCGCCGTGAACCATCTTTGGAGGTAACTTCTGAATGAAGTTATAGGCAATTAGGCTTTTGTGGGCGGCGTCAACTCGCGCCAGCGCCGCCCCTTAGT
>JAIRVC010000330.1 GCA_031254095.1 Acidobacteriota bacterium | reverse complement strand
CAGACGCATCTAAATTTTCCGCCGGAATTACGGCTTATTGTGCGATTGAACATTTTGAACACCTTAAAAAAATATAGGTCAAAACGCTAAGGTATTCAAAAATCACGCTTTTTAGATGCGTCTGCCCTGTATTATGAAATGGTGCATGTTGGATGCCAACATCTGCTCGTTCATAATGCGTGAACGGCCGATGGCCGTTTTGCACAATCTGCATAACCAGAAGCCCGCTGAAACCAGAGAAGCCCCAGGATGCTTTTGCCGTCCATGATTTCCCCGGAGGCGATCATTTCAAGACATTCGCGAAGCGTGCGCGTTTCAGGGGTGATATGCTCTCCTTCCTCCAACCGCCGGGCGCAGGGGACGAGGCCGCGGGCGATGAACAGATAAATAATTTCATCGCAGAACCCGGGGGATGTGTAAAAAGAACAGGCTTCCGTCAGAGTTTTCGCCGTGTAGCCGATTTCCTCCTCCAGTTCCCGGGCGATTGTGTCGCGCGGCGTCTGGCCGCTGTCCAGTTTTCCCGCCGGTATTTCCCAGATATATTTTCCAAGCGGATAGCGGAACTGGCGAATAAGCACAATCCGGCCGTCATCAAGAACCGGAATGGCGGCCACACCTCCGGGATGGCGCACTACTTCGCGTACAGTGGATTCTCCGGATTTCTGGCGGATAGCGTCCACATGCAGCCTGACGATTTTTCCGTTGTAAACTTCCCTGTGACTCAAAACTTCCGTTTCCGGATTTTTTTCATTCATGATTTTCAAAGTATACCGCCTTTCATATTTCATGGAAATCCGTTGTGATTTCCCATAGAATATTTTGATTATGCAGACTGTGGAAGACCGGTTGGAAAGAAACTTTAAATGAGAAAAATTTTTTTATCGGACAGCAGTCTTCAACTCCTTTTCGGCCCGCTTGATGAAAACGTCCGCTTTCTCGAAAAACTTTTCGGCGTGACGATTCAGGAACGCGATTCGATGCTTTCCATTAATGGAGAGGAAGCCGCCGTCGCGGCGCTGGAAAAAATCCTGACAGATTTTTCCGAGCTTACCGATAAAGGCCAAGCGATGACCAACGGCGATCTCAAGGCCGCCTTCCGGCAGATTGCCGAAAACGAAGCCCTGTCGCTTCACGACTTTTTTCCGAAAATGCAGCTCCTTACCGCGGGAAAACGGCAGGTCACTCCAAAAAGCCTGAATCAGCGCCGCTATATCGAAGCCATACGCGGCAACGATATTGTTTTCGGCGTCGGCCCGGGCGGAACCGGAAAAACTTTTCTAGCTGTGGCGATGGCACTGACATGCCTTATGGAAAAGAGCGTTTCCCGGATCATTTTGACGCGCCCCGCCGTGGAAGCGGGCGAGCGTCTGGGATTTCTCCCCGGCGACATAGAAGAAAAGATCAATCCCTACCTGCGCCCTCTGTACGACGCGCTCCACGCTCTCGTTGAAGGAGAAAAACTGTCGCGGTATCTCGAAGACCGGACGATCGAAATCGCTCCGCTGGCCTTCATGCGCGGCCGGACGCTCGGCGACGCGTTTATTATTCTCGACGAAGCGCAGAATACGACATCCGAGCAGATGAAGATGTTCCTGACGCGCATCGGAATGCGTTCAAAAGCGGTTATCACGGGCGACGTCACGCAGATTGATCTTCCGGCCGGCCGCGCTTCGGGCCTTATTGAAGCCCGGAAAGTTCTGGGCGGCATCGACGGAATAGCTTTCTGTTATTTTAATGAAAACGATGTTGTGAGGCACCACCTGGTGCGGCTGATCATCAAGGCATACCAGCGGCATTCGGAAAATGCGGCAGATGGACGGGAAAATGGCGGCAACAAGTAAAAAAATACGGCTCGGCGTTTTGTTCGGCGGCCGTTCGGGAGAACACGACGTTTCGCTTGTTTCCGCCGCGTCCGTCATGGAGGCGCTGCTTGACCATGAAGAATTTGAAATTATCGCCATAGGCCTTACGCGCGCGGGCGGGCTGGCGGACGAAGACGAACTTCGCGCCATGCTGCCGGGCGGCCTGCGCGACCGCGTCAGGCTGTGTACGTCAATCGAGGCCGCCGGAAGCGGCATGAGGGTATTGCCGAATCCGCCCGCCATCGGGCGCGAAAACGGCGTCATGCCGGAAATTATTTTTCCGCTGCTGCACGGCACATACGGCGAAGACGGCACGGTGCAGGGATTGTTTGAAATCGCGGATATCCCATATGTAGGCTGCGGAGTTCTGGCTTCGGCCGTCGCCATGGACAAGGATGTCGTAAAAAGACTCTGGGCCGGCGAAGGGCTTCCCGTTACGCCGTGGATTACCGCGCGCGCCGGCGACATTGCCGCAAATCCCGCCGAAATCCGGCGCATGGCGGAAAAGGCTTTTGGTTATCCGATGTTCTCAAAACCGGCGAATCTCGGATCATCCGTGGGCGTCCATAAGATTCATGATGAAACGGAATTTTACGACGCGCTGCGCGATTCGGCGCGGTACGACAGGAAGGTTTTGATCGAAAAAGGAATCGACGCCCGCGAGATCGAATGCGCGATTTTGGGGAACGACGACCCGAAGGCTTCCGTAACGGGCGAAGTGCTTCCGGCGGGAGAATTTTACGATTACGAAGCCAAATACGTCCGCAAGGAAAGCCGCCTTGAGATTCCGGCGAATATTGACGGCGAAAAAGCGGAAGAGATCAGGACGCTTGCCGTTCGGGCGTTTCGTGCAATCGACGGCGCCGGCCTTGCCCGAGTCGATTTCTTTCTGGAAAAGGAAACCGGGGAAATACTGATCAATGAAATCAATACCATGCCGGGTTTTACGCCTATAAGCATGTATTCAAAACTCTGGGCGTCGAGCGGCGTTCCATTTCCCGATCTTGTCCGCCGTCTGATCGGTCTGGGGAAACAACGCTTTGAAGAAAAAAGCGCCCGGAAAACAGACAGAAGGTAACCTCTAAAAACCGCCCCTTGCCGCCCGTTTAACCGGCGTTTCCTGAAAATCGTTGTTTCCCCGAAAGCCCTTAGTCTGTTAGAATGCTTCCGGTTCCCGGCGGAACCAAAACACGGAACCAAAACACGGAACCAAAATAATGTGAACCAAAGCGCCTGATCTGAACACCTCAGTATTGTGGCATTTTATGATGGATAAAAACTCACGTAAGCTGTTGATTCTATTCACTTTTGCCGTGACATTTAATCAGTGTTTCCTTAAAGGAAGCGCCGGGTAAATGATTGTGCGGGATATTGCGCCGGGCGCACGGAACCGAGGCATATGCAGAAATATGTCGAGGCTACGAGCACCGCGCCGCCGTAAACAATTTGGCGATTCGCCCGCACGGACATTTTATCAGTGTTTCCTTAACTGAAAGGAGGAATAGAGTATGAGCATATCCGACGCGGAATTCCGGGAACGTTTGATGCAGGAAGACGCGGAATTCCGAAAATTGGCAACGGAACACCATGACTGCGACCAGCAGTTAAACGAATTAAAAAATAGGCATTTTCAGACCGAAGAAGATCAGCTGGCTGAAAAAAAACTGAAAAAAAAGAAACTGGCGTTGAAGGATCAGATGTACGCCATTATGCAGAAATACAGTAAACACTCTTGAAGGAAACGCTAATTCCCAAATAACGCACATCCGCCGCCGGCCACCCGATTTCGTCAACAAATAACGGGCGGCCGGCGGTTCATAATTTCAGGAAATTGCTTTTTATGGTACGCGACGGTTATAAATTTGTTCTTCCGCTTATGATTCTGACCGGTCTCTCGGTTTTTCTGCATCAGCCGGTCATTACGGCGATTTTCCTTGTTTTAACGGCATTCACCGCATTTTTTTTCCGGAATCCTGTCCGGCAAATCCCGGACGGCGAAAATCTGATTGTTTCTCCCGCCGACGGCAAGGTAGTAAAAATATCGAAAGATGAAAACGGGGAACAGACGCTTTGCATATTTCTAAATGTTTTCAATGTACATGTAAACCGCGCCCCGATCGCGGGTTCGGTAGCGCGTTTTGAATACAGGAGGGGAAAATTCAAGGTCGCTTTCGACGAAGAAGCGTCCCGCGTCAACGAACAGAACATAGTGGCTTTTGCCGGGCCTGAACTGAGCCTTGTCGTTAAACAGGTCGCGGGGTTGATCGCGCGGCGCGTTGTCTGCTGGAAAAAGCCGGGAGACGCCGTCGGGCGCGGCGAACTGTTCGGCCTTATCCGCTTCGGCTCCCGTGTTGACGTAGTTATGCCGGCGCATGTAAACATCAGGGTCGCCGTTGGCGACAAAGTGCGCGGCGGAAGCTCAATAATCGGAGATTACAAATGAGC
>JAIRVC010000307.1 GCA_031254095.1 Acidobacteriota bacterium | reverse complement strand
CTCCGAAAACCCCAAACTCTGCGTTACGCTCCTTCGGCAAAATACTCATTTACCTATATGTAAACTCCGCTTTTGCCTCAGTCGCAAGCCTTGATTTTGAGGTTTTCGGAGGTTGCCTATACTCGTTCCCATCGGTACGTTTGGGCGTAGCTTTTGAAACGTTTTTTCAGGTTGATGTATTGAAGTCTCTATCATTTGACGAAATTCCGATGTAGAATCAGCCCGTGTGCGCGATTCACTTGGAGCAATGAATTACAATCAATGTAATGGGAACCTCTGAAATCTGTCCTGCCCGTTCCGCAGGGGGATAATGAAATGAACTCCACAAAAAACGAAAAAGATACAATCAACCGAAGAGAATTTTTTTATGGCGTGGCCGGAACAACAATGGTTGCGACTCTGTCTCAACTGGGAACGCCGGTTCTTAACGCGGCGCAGGGCGGCGGAGCAAAGTCCGCGTCACGACAGGCCGAATCGCCGTTCTTTCGAAATCCGCCGGGCGCGGACGGAAACATCCATAGTTCGTTATTGCGACATTCTTTAAGCGCGTACGGCAACATGAACGCGATTTCACAATATGCCGCGCCGATGAGTTATGAACTGTGCGGCAAGACTTTTGTCGTCATGCGCGACATGAAACATAAGAATGGCATGGCTCCGGGAGTTGTGTTTTCGGCGTATCCGGAGTTGACGGTAACACTGGACGGCTTAAAACTGCCGTATTGCACGGCAAAAATTACGGATGAATTGATTTTCGCGGCGTTCCATGCGGGGACCGAGGCTTACGCGTGCGTGTTCGACCCGTCGAAAAGCATCGCTCCGGATAAAGTTTCGAAAAACGCCGGAGCGATTGCGCCCGGCGTTTTTTCGACGGCGCTGTACGTCGATACCGCAGAGAACCCGCCGCGCGATGGATTCGCGTTCAACGCCAGCCCGGATGCGCCGAATATTGAGGCGGATTTCACCGGCAATGTTGTTGAGTGGACTTTCGCGCCGGAAACAAGCGCAAAGTTCGACTACAACGTGGGCGGCATTTCGTTCAATACTCCGGGCGTCATGTCGCCTGTATCCGCGAATTTCGTTCGGCTTGAAACCAGGAGCCTCGCGGACGGCGTGTATTTTCAGGGCATACAAATTGAAACGTCAGACAGCCCTGTGTGGATTATCTTCGCAATGAACTTCTACAAGGTCATTGCCGTGGGCGCGGCGTTCGGCTCCATGCGGGGCGTTCCGTTCATGCGCCCGATTGGAGTGTATGGCAAGGTGCTGAATACCGGCGAAATTAAAACGTAACCAGAGGTTCCCCACATGGAGATGGCTGAATGCCGCAACGGCATTCAGCGCCTTCCGGCATAATTTTTGGAGGTAATATGATGGATTTACGCAAATTCCGTCCGCAGGGCGGCAACGACATCACGCAGTATTGCCCGCCGCTGTGTTTCGAACTGGCAGGGCAAAAGCTGGAACTGCAAATGGACAACGGTTACGACATCCTGCTCAATTTCATTGACGGCAAGTCGATGGAGTGGAGTTGGATCGGCGCGACGCCGGCGTTTGAGCCATGGATGGCGCACGGCAAATCGCCTAAAAAGGAAGCCTACGAGTGCCTGAAAGGCGATGACACAACGTACCTTGTAAGCTATGTGTGCGCCAATATCGAACCGCGCGTCAACCACGTTTGGGTAATCGACATGGAAAAAATGCTTGTAACGCGCGTATTTTGCGCCGTCGGTAAAAATCCGCGCTGGCCGCTGCTGATTACGCCCGAAGTTGACTTCGGCTGCATCAAACAACCGGGCGTGGAGTATAAAGCTTACCCGCGCCACGGGTTCTCCGGCGATATGATAGGCAATGTCGTCCAATGGCGGTACGGCTCGGAATTGTCCACGGTTCACGCGTATTACGACCCGTACTTCTACCGCATCACATATCCGCTCGACAACACCACGGCGGCAAGCAAGAAAACGAGCGAAAATATGAACACGATGGTCAACGCGCTGCCGTCGTCCGACGAGCCGATAAATTATATAAAAATCAAGGACGGCCTGTACCTCACCGTCCAGACGGAATCGTACATGGAGAAAATCAGGGGCGCCGCGGCGGGCTTCCGCAGCGACACGTTTTGCTTCCTGGAGAATTTCAAAAGGGTGTCATTTATCGGGCGTGGATTCGGAACGATGACAAACCGTGAGAACGGCAAAGAAATAAACTCCCCGATTCACATTATGATCGGCACATACGGGAATATTATCGACCAGACGAAAGACCCGTTCTGGGAAAAATTTACGACGGACCCGAATCCGTATCTGGTAAATTAGCCACAATACTGCTTGTCGAGCCCGTGAAAAGTCTGGCGTCAATTGAATCGTGAATCAATCGGCGCAGAGCGCTGCTCGGACAACTGTCAGATGGAAAGGCTTCGATGCTTTGGCCTCTCTGGAGGTCGCTTAATATGTTCCTGTATTAATGAAACGATGATTGGTAAGGATTGAAGTCATGATCGATTCTTTTAACGAATGCGAGTCCGGGACATTCCCTGATGAGCCCGCGATTCTGAAATCCACCCTTTACCACCTGTCCGAAGGCGTTGTTGTCGCGGATCGGGATGGCCGTTTTTTACTGTGCAACCAGACCGCGCGAAAACTGCTGAAAATCGCGGCCGACGGCGGCGCGCCCCGGATGTGGTCGGATATAAAAGGCTGCTACAAGGCCGATGAAATGACGCTCTACGCGCCTGACGAGATGCCCAACGCCCGCGCCGTTTCCGGGGAGGATGTGTCTGTCGAAATATTTATCAGGGGCGAACAGCAACTTTCGGGCCTCTGGATAACCGTACGGGCGAATCCGCTTCGCGGCGAAGGCGGCGAAATACGCGGCAGCGTTGTGGTTTTTAACGATATTACCGGAAGAATAAAACGGGATACGCGTCTGAGAGTCCTGACGAGCGCTGTGGAGCAGACCGCCGACAGCGTTATTATCACGGACCGGGGCGGCATTATCGAGTATGTCAATCCGGCGCTTGAGAGCACTACCGGATACAGCCTTGAAGAGCTGAAAGGGCTTACGCCGCGCATTCTCAATTCAGGCGTTCACGACCGGATGTTCTATGAAAATCTCTGGGCCACCATTCTTTCCGGAAAAGTCTTCCGGGCCACGATGGCCAACAAGAAAAAGAGCGGCGAAGTATTTTACGCGGAACAGGTCATCGCGCCCATGTGGGGGCCGGCCGGAATTATTACACACCTTGTTACGATTTTCCGCGACGCGACCGAACAGCGAAAATTGCAGGAACAACAGTTCCAGATGGGCCTGGCGCGCGCGGTGCAGCGTCAGTTTTACGAGCCGCCGCCGCCGCGCGTTGAAGGTTTCGATTTTGCCGCCGCCGCTTTCCCGGCCGACGCCATTGGCGGCGATTACCTGGACTTCGTATCAATGCCCGGCGGATGTATCGGATTTGCCGTTGGCGATGTCTGCGGGCACGGCATCAGTTCCGCGCTACTTATGGCCGGACTGCGCGCCTATATACGCGCGTTCGCGCCCCTGAATCATGATCCCGCCGAAATTTTCACCCGCACCAACAAAGTCCTGGTTTCCGACATGGGGGATGATAAATTCGTCACGATGATTTACTGCCGGCTGAATCCGGCGACACGGTCGCTGGTTTATTCCAGCGCCGGACACACGCCGGGATTTATTCTCGGCCGTAACGGCGAAGTCAGGCGCACGCTCGACAGCACTGATATGCCTCTTGGATTTATGGGCGAACATACGTTCAATTCCAGCGATGAAATAGCGCTGGAACCCGGAGACGTTCTGGCGCTTTTGACGGACGGCATTGTCGAGTCGGAAAATCCGGAACAGGACAGTTTCGGCATGGAACGGACAGTCGGATATATCCGCGAACATCGCGGGGAAAGCGCCGGCGAAATCGTAAGCGGCCTTTATCGCGCGGTGCGAAAATTTTCCGACGGAATGCCGCAGACGGATGATGTTACGGCGGTCATATGCAAGATCACGTAGGGAAACGGACGCGCGCCATCCGCATCATGCCAGCCGTATTTCCAGGTTCTTCCCAAGAGCGTTGAGCGCCGCCGCAATCCCGTCGATACGTGTAGTATGTCGCAAGTCAGTCAGGCGGTTTACCGCCTGTGGCGTTGTTCCCATTCGGCGGGCAAGTTCCGCGGGACGGACGTTTTGAGACACCATTTCATTGAGCAGCAGAACCTTGGCGGACAAACTCGCGGGAATCTCTACAACGCGCTGGCCGCGCTTCGCTTTGGATGGAGCGGGAATCCGGCGCCTATCTTCAAAGTAAAACTCCAGCGCGGCCTCCAACGCTTCTTGCGCCATTCTTAAAGCTTCTTCTTTAGTTTCTCCCTGGGTAATGGCTTCAGGGATGTCTGGAAAGGTCACAACAAATCCGCCGACCGCTTTATCTTGAGTAAGGGTAACGGGAAACCTCATATCATCCTCTCCTTGCTATTTCAGCCCAAGTTGTTTTTTAATGCTCTCTACCGTGCCGGTTTTCAGTTCGGCGCCGTGCATCGGCAGAATAGCCTGCTTGCCGCCAAGGTAGATCTTGAGATGCGACCCCTTCATGGTTCCGAAAGTTGCGCCCCGTTTGGCAAGCCAGCGTTTAAATTCCTTGCTGTTCACAAAAATAATATAAACATTTTTGTTTATATTTTCAAGCTGATATGCACGAAGCGGCGTACGCCGTAAACAGTTATGTCGAGTTCGCCTGAAAAGCGCAATACGGCAGCTCCTAATTGCGCCGACGCGGTAGAATTCCATTGATTGTGGATTCGCTGCCATACAGCGGATACTCCTATGCTCGACCATTTAACGCAAAGGGAGTTTAATAAGGAGTTCCAAAATGATTTCTGTTGTTGCGTTGCGTCGCGAAGGGTTCCGTGTGCTATCCGAGAACCTTGGTCTTGTCGAGATCGAACGTTTTGTCACGCTTCTGTTGCGCGAACGTCCGACTGATTATACGGAATGGCGAAAAGGATTTTGAGGATGTACCGCTGGATATATTTCCGCGCGATGCCGACGAATACAGTCGAAATCTGACTGCGCCACCGTTCTTTACACTCCCCTATTGCCTCTCATAAAAAACCTGCCCGACCCGTTCAATATGCTCCGTTAAATTTTCATTTTTAATGTTCTTGAAAATTGATACATCGCACATATACGGAATAGGAAGATCGTAAATCTGCCCTGAAATATTAATCTTATCTCTCACCGAAATATCGCCAAAAATGGTCAGGTCAATATCGGAACCATTTTTATAGTCGCCTCTCGCCCGTGAACCGTAAATAACGACTTTTTCAATCGCCGGATATTTAGCGAATATTTCGTTTATTAAACTTATCGTTTTATCGGGGAGCCCAAACATTATTCCCGATCCTGTCTGTAATTTTCAAATTTTGCCTTCAGTTTTCCGAACTCTTTAATATATTCGTTTGACACGACAAAAGACACCTCCTGCGCGGTCGCTTCGTCATATGCGTGAGAGGTGGTATTTCTGCTTTTTATCATATCAAACCAAATTTCACCATTTTCTATTATACCAACGCGAAAAGCGGCACGTATCGCGTCGCGGGAACCGTGTATGTCAACAGCCCCCTGTTCCGTCAAATAATCTTTAAGCATATTCCAGGCGCTTTCAAAAACCAGTTCGAACGCTTTCAGTACCGCAAATTCTTCCGCAACGGATAACGGACGGGCTTCTCTTATCGCGGCGAAGTTTTCCAAATGCCTCAGAACGCTCAGATAATTGTCAAACCTTTGGATCCATCTTTTTTCAGGCAACGCCATGCACACTCCTTAGATAGCAATCAATTCCGCGTTAAAAATCTGCTCTATCTTATAAAGCGTCTTGAGGGTTGGGTTTGCAGTCTTGGGGTTTTCCAGCTTCTGGTACACCTGATACTTTACTCCCATTTTTTCGGCGACATCAGACAGCGTCATTCCGCGCGCTTTTCTCTGGCTGCGCAGCCAAAAGGAAAACGCCAATTCGGGCCTTATGGGAATACTGTACCAATCCGTAGCATTCTTCACGTCAGGAATCTTAAAGGCGGTTTCGTGCTCAAGATACGATTCGATCAAACCGGCAACCGCTTCCGCAGCCGCGTTTTTAGCATCCTCCAACGTATCGCCGTCCGTAATAACGCCGTCATAAAATCCGGGCGACTCAACGTACCAGCATTTGTCTTTTTCCGACCATGAAATTTTACAGGATACAGTGGTTTTCATTTCAGTCCCGCCCTTTTTTCAATTGAATTAATCTTTGCCGCTAATAATCTAAGCTTACACCGTGTAAGGTGTGCCGCCAAACGAAAAACCCTATCCACAGACTGTAAATTTCATGATTCACAATTGGCGCGTTTTCACGCCAACGAGGATGCCGGCAACATCATGCCTATAGCTGATACAGAGCGCGACCCGTTGACATTCTGTCAAAACCGTGACGTGGCCTTATGTTTATTTCCGTCAGCCTGTATCCCTATCCTCGAATAGAATCCCAGCCGAAAACCCTCTATCGGCGCGGGTTTTCGAGTTTTTGAACCCGAAAGTCCGCTGATCCGGGCTGAAAATCCAGGGCCTACCATATGGCACACGTCTTGCTTTATTTTTTCCGGAGCGATATGTTTCAAGCTTTACCACGGGCGATGGATAAAATGACAGATTTTTGGAATAATCCGAACAGAAAGGAATGATTTCGCGCATGAAAGTCGTAATTTTGGCCGGCGGAATGGGTACGCGCATTTCAGAGGAAAGCCATCTGCGCCCCAAGCCAATGATTGAAATCGGGGGGCATCCCATCCTGTGGCACATAATGAAAATATACTCCGCCTGCGGCTTCAATGATTTTGTCATATGCTGCGGGTATCGTGGGTATATGATCAAGGAATATTTTGCCAATTATTACCTCCATCGCTCTGATATAACGTTTGATTTTTCCAATCAAAACAGCATAAAAATACACAGCAATGTGGCCGAACCATGGAAAGTCACGCTGGCCGATACCGGGCAAAGCACTCAAACCGGCGGGCGAATCCGCCGGATCCGCAAATATGTAGAGGGGCAGCCTTTCCTTATGACCTACGGCGACGGAGTGGCGGATATGGATATAAACACGCTGATTGACCACCACAAACAATCCGGCATGGCGGCGACCCTGACGGCGATACAGCCCACCGGCCGCTACGGCGTTCTCGATCTGGACGAAGACAAAAATTGCGTAATCGGCTTCCGCGAAAAAGCGCAGGAAGACGCCACCTGGATAAACGCGGGCTTTATGGTTCTTGAACCCGATGTAATTGATTACATCGACGGCGACCTGACATATTTTGAACGTGAGCCGCTAACACGGCTCAGTGCGAACGGCAAATTGGGGGTGTACCGCCACTACGGCTACTGGCAATGTATGGACACTCAGAGAGATAAAGGCGCGCTTGAACGGCTGTGGAATGACGGCAACGCGCCGTGGAAAATATGGACGGATTAATTATTAAAGCGGTGTTCGTGGTATGTTGTTTACATATAGAAGGCCATGTTGCCGTTGTGACATTAGGTAATTACAATGCCGGAACATCAAAACACTGAATGGAAGCGGGAATGGGACGATGCGTTTCTCAAGCATGTATGCGGTTTCGCCAACGCGAACGGCGGCACGCTTTTTATTGGAATTGACGACAGCGGTAAGGTTTTCGGCTTAAAAAGCGCAGGGAAGCTGCTCGAAGACATTCCAAACAAAATCAAACAAAAGCTCGGAATCGTGGTTGACGTCAATTTGCATGAAAAAGACGGCTTGCCTTACCTTGAAATCATTGTCGCCCCGCAGCCTGTTCCTATTTCTTGTGACGGCGCGCTCTACTATCGCAGCGGTTCAACCAACCAAATGCTGACCGGCGCGTCGCTGGAAAGTTTTCTGCTTGGAAAGCGCGGATTGCATTGGGATGAATCGCCTTACCCACGAATAGAACTCCCGGAATTCGATCAGGGTATTTTGAACCGTTTTGTTGATCGCGCAATTAAAAAAGGCCGTCTACGTGAAGATGTGCGCGAAATGCCCGCAATTGAACTGCTGGAAAAATTGCGTCTTATTCGAGCGGGGTTCTTTACATACTCCTCGCTGTTGCTTTTTACCAAAGACCCGGAAAAGTGGTTTACCGGTGCTTTTATCAAGATCGGTTTTTTTGAAGGGCCTGAGGTTATCTACCATGACGAAATCCACGGCTCAATTCTGGAACAGGCTGATTTGGCCATTGAGCTTATCTACACAAAATATCTGAAAGCCAAAATTTCGTATGAAGGAATCGAGCGCGTGGAACGGCATCCCTTTCCTGTCGAAGCGGTGCGCGAAGCGATTCTGAATGCCATTGTTCACAAGGATTACGCGCGAGGCGTGCCGGTACAGATTCGCGTGTATGACGACAAAATGCGGTTATCAAATACCGGTCGGCTTCCCGCCGGTTGGGCGGTTGAAAAACTGTTGGGCAGCCACCCGTCAACGCCATACAATCCGAGCATCGCCAATGTGTTCTACCTTGCGGGACATATTGAAACGTGGGGACGCGGCATCGAAAAAATTATGACCGCCTGCCGCGACGACGGCATTTACCCTCCGCAATATGATGTTTCATCAACGGACATCACGGTTGAATTTACCGCGCCGGAAGCGCGCCTGATCCGGACAAACGGCAGAATAGAAGGAAGTAACGATTTCGCGCTGACCGATAAAAACGCGCTGCAGATTGGAGATAGTTTATACTCCGCTCACAATGAGCGATGTTTTAGCGATGTTTTAAGCGGTGTTTTGAGCGATGTTGCTATACGGAATCTCACGCAAATTCTCGCGGTACTTGATAAAAACGGTTTCATAACTCCAAAAGCCGCGCAAGCTGCAATTGGAAAATCCGCGGCTACCGCAAGGCGATATCTTTCACTTTTATGCGAAAAAGGCATCATTGTTGCACAGGGAAATACAAATAAGATCAGGTATGTGCTTAAAAACGAAGTGTACGGAAAGAATCGGTTCAGATAAAAATGGTCGTTGGCATGTAGCGAATAAACTTATTGGAGAGGTTAACGAGTGAAAGCGTCTACCTATGAATTTTTTGACGAAGTAATTTTGGACAAAAAACTAATTCTATTTGGGGCCGGTCAATGTGCCGTAGACATTATAAATACACATTTGCGTCAATACAAAATTGCTTATATTTGTGACAATGACA
>JAIRVC010000267.1 GCA_031254095.1 Acidobacteriota bacterium | reverse complement strand
GAAACGATTTCCGGACAGGTTTCTTCCGCCTGCCGCGCCAGAATATCCGCGTTTTTACCGGCGCAGAGTCCGGCGACGCGAAAATCTTTCGGGAATTCCGCGATGAGTTTTAACGTATTGGTTCCAATGGAGCCGGTTGAACCGAGGATTGAAAGAGTTTTCATTAAAAATAAAGCCTTACAGGGTTATTGATATAAAAAAACCAGATAAATATACAAAACCGGAAACGCGAACAAAAGGCTGTCCATGCGGTCAAGCGCGCCGCCGTGTCCGGGAATGAGCCGTGAACTGTCTTTAACTTCCGCCGCGCGTTTCAACAGCGATTCCGCAAGATCGCCGAGCTGCCCGAAAACGCCCGCGAGAACCGAAACCGCAATGACGTGAACAACATGAATATCCGAAAAAAGAAAACGCTGCAAAAGAACGGCGGCGATTGCGCCCGCGATCAGGCCGGCCAATGCGCCTTCGTTGGTTTTTTTCGGACTGAGCTTCGGAGCGAAGCGGGTTTTGCCGAGTTTTTTTCCGACGGCCAGCGCCGCGATGTCGTTCGCCCAGATTACGGCAAGAAGAAGAATCGTCCATTGGAGGCCGGGCGCGCTTCCGAATTCAAAACGCACGGAAAACACGGGATATAGAAAAAGGACGAAATAAAAAACGCCCAGCGTTTCCGCCATCAGGGCAAGGGCGCGTTCGCGCATGGGAAGGCGTCCCCGCCATATGGCCGCGAGAAAAACGGCGATCAGCGCCGCCGCGACAGCGGCAATAACGGCGCCCGATTCCTGAAGCGCGCTCCATCCAAAAACCGTTTTACCTCCGAAAACGCCCATTAAAAGCCAGAAGACCGGAACGACAAATCGCGCCCGAATCCTGATTCCCATATTGCGGATAAGCCCGCAGTATTCGTAAAGACAGAGCGAGCCGAGTACGGCGACGCCGATTAGATAAATCGCCGGCGGCGCGTAAATCACCACGAGCAGAGCCGCGGGAATCAGAACAACTGCTGAAAGAATTCGTTTCATTTATTATATGCCGCCATAGCGCCGATCCCGGAGCTGATACGCCGCTATTGCCTCCAGCAGATGCTTTCGCCGGAAATCAGGCCACAGGGTAGGCGTAACATATATCTCCGAATAGGCGATCTGCCATAAAAGAAAATTGCTTATTCTCATCTCGCCGCTGGTTCGTATCAGAAGATCCGGGTCTGGAAGTCCCGCCGTGTAAAGCGAACCGGAAATAATATCCTCCGTTACGATTACGGGCCCGCCGGCGCGGCACTCCGACAGGATGCGGTTTACGGCGTCGGTGATTTCCGCCCGGCCGCTGTAATTCCGCGCCACGCTCAACGTCATGCCGGTGTTACGCGCGGTGAGCTCCGAAAAACGCCGCAATTCCTCGCGCACCGATTCATCAAGTTCATGTATGCGGCCGATAGCCAGAAACCGGATGTTGTTTTCGTTGACGCTCCGCATCTCCTTTCGGATAAATTCCTTGAGCAGACGCATCAGCGTGCGCACTTCCAGCCTGGGGCGCTTCCAGTTTTCGGTGGAAAAAGCGTATAGCGTAAGAGATTCGATTCCCAGCTTGCGGCAGCTTTCGACGATATTCCTGACGGAGTCGATTCCCGTCCGGTGTCCGGCCACGCGCGGAAGCTTGCGCAGTCCGGCCCAACGGCCATTGCCGTCCATAATAACGGCGATGTGCCTCGGCAGCTTTCCGGCGTCAATGGATTCCAGCAAAACGGCTTCTTCGCTTCCGGGTTCGGCGAAAGCCTCCAGCTTCATACCTTAATTCTCCAAAGCAACTATAATAACTCAATACCGGACTTTCACAAGGATAAGGCCGTGCGCGGGCGCCGTAAATCCCGCCTTCGTCCGGTCGCGTTTTTCAAAAAGAGCGGCGAAATCCGAAAGGCTGATGCGCCCCCGGCCGACTTCAAGCAAAGTTCCCGCCATATTTCGCACCATGTGATGCAAAAAACCGTTGCCTTCGACTGTAAGGTGAACGAGCGATCCTCGTTGCCTTAACTCGCAGCGCAAGATGCGCCGTACGGTATTGGATACGCCCGAACCCGTTTTGGCGTAACTGGCAAAGTCGTGTTCGCCCGGAAAAAACCGCGCCGCGGCCGCCATGCGGTCAAAGTCAATCGGATACGGAAAATGAAAATATTCCCGCATCAGATGCGGCGGAAGGATTGATCCGGCATGGATCTGGTAACGGTAAATTTTAGATCGCGCGTTTTTACGGGCATGAAAATCCGCCGGGACTTCCCGTGCCGTCAATATGCGGATATCACGCGGCAGCGCCGTATTGAGCGCGGGCGGCAGCCGGTCGGCCGGAATCTTCGAGCCGGTGAAAAAATTCGCGACAAATCTCCGCGCGTGAGTTCCGGCGTCGGTACGCCCGCTGCCCGTCAACGATACGGCCTCGCCTGTAATTTTTGAAAGCGCGGCGGATACGACGCCCTGAATGGACGGCGTAGCGCTTTGCGTCTGCCAGCCACAGTAGGCGGTTCCGTCAAAAGCGATTACGAGGCGTATGTTGCGCATGTCGGACATAAATTCAATTTTAAACACAGTTCAGTTTTACGATTCGACAAATTTCAGACTGAAGCCGGCAATTTCATCTCATTCAAACAGAGGTACTTGTCGATTCCCGCCGGTTCCGTCACCCGAACGAATTCCCGCTATCTTTCCATCGGCGGTTCCAGTTCTTCTCAAATAAAACAAAACACTTTACAGCCATGGAAGCGGTTTGATAAAGTTGAAAATTTAAAATTTTATGATTCACGCCGATTATCGGCAGACTGAAAATCCGGTTGCCGGTCAACCGTTTATTGTAAAAGGTTTATGACTCCATTAAGCGCCATCGCTGAACGTCAGAATTCATTGTTGCAG
>JAIRVC010000204.1 GCA_031254095.1 Acidobacteriota bacterium | reverse complement strand
AGGCGGCTCGACGGTTTTAACAAAAGTTCGATATCCAGATCGCGCCGCGTTCCAGAGTAGAAATCACCGAACTGTGTGTAGAAATTGATCACCCAGCGCCGCTTGGTCGCGGTTTCAATCTTTGTCCGATAACGGGTGAACTGGTAATCTCCCTCGGGAATAATGATGCCCCGGCGGGGATTAATTTGCCACCCGGCGGGATTGGAAATACGATCAAATTGCGGGCGTATCTCAAAGTCAAAATCATCGCCGGAATCCAGTCTGACTTCAAGCGGCGAGATGTTGATAAACCAGCTTTCAATATTATTGTTGAGATCGGTGATGATTTCAGGAAATACGTGAGTCACGAACTGCCGAATCCCTCCCGTTTCCGGCCGCGGGCGGAACATTAAAGCCGCGTTGGCTTTGCGGATGCCGGTGCGCGGAACGAAACCGAGCGCGGGGCGGAAATCTTCGCCTATCTGTTTCCAGCCAATATTTGCGAACCACCGGTCGTTTGGATATTCCAGCGCAAATCCGGCGGCGTAATCCGAAGTGTCGCTCAATTCGTCGTTGGTCCGCATCATGTAAAGACTCAGGCTGAGATTTTTGTTTCCCTGAAACGACGATGTCGCAAAACGCGCGTCAGCGCCAACCAGCGTATTGCCGCCGTATCCGGACGGATTGCCGCTTGTGAAAATGCCGCCCACATAGGACTGTTTCCAGAGATCGCGGCTGACTCTGGCCGCGAACAGATTCTGGCTGTCAAGGCCGATCTCGTCAACGTCGCCGGTCATGACATTCATGATTCCTATGTTGTAACCGGATTGCCTTCCTGTAATCTTGCCTCCGACAATGACGGGAACTTCCGTAATGCCGTCTTCCGTTAATCCGATGCGGCGGCTAAAAAACGGGATCAGATCCGGAAACGGCGTTCCGGCGACAGTGGCCGTATCGAAAACCCCCGCGCCTTCCAGAAAAAATGTTCGTTTTTCGGGATACAAGAGAGGAAAACGGGTCAGATTGACCTGGCGCGTATCCACTTCGGTTTCGGCAAAATCGGTATTCAACGTAAATGAAGCGTTCAGATTGGGCGTCAGATTTTTTGAGACGTCAAGCCCGCCGTCAAATTTCCACTCATTTCCCTCGCGGCGCGTTATCAGTCCATAAGGGCGTATGTCGAGTCCCATACCCTGACGTATTCGCGGCAAACCCTCCAGCCTGCCGGCTTCGGCCAGATTGCTTATCCATATGTCGCGGCGCGCGCCGGCCCAGCGCGACGTTTCGTTATACCGCTTGTGGACGCGCTCCACATTCAGTCCCCATACGGACTGATCCGGCGCAAAACGCAGCGTCTTGAATGGAATGACGATTTCGGCAGTCCATCCTTCATCGGTTATGCGCGCGCTTGCGTCCCAGATGCCGTCCCATTCGCGGCTCATGGAGTCGGAATTGTTTGAAATCTGGCCGTCCGCGCGCGCGCCGGAGGAATTGACGGTAAAGAAAAACCCGTTGCGTTGATCAAAAAACGGATCCAGAACAATCGTTATACTGTCGTCAACGCCAAGGTTGGCGTCGCGCGTGAGCTGTGTTGCAATGATGGATGACGGATCGCTGTCAAAGCAGGTGATGCCGAAGTAGAGCGCGTTGCCGTCAACCAGAACGCGGACCTCGGTTCTTTCGCGGGGCGCTTCGCCTTCCCTTGGTAAAACCTGAATTAGATTTCCAATGGGAACCGCCGATTTCCATGCCGGTTCGTCCAGCCTTCCGTCCAGACGAATGGGTTCGTCAATATGAAACGCTTTCGCGCCGGGAGTTTGCCC
Source organism: Acidobacteriota bacterium (assembly GCA_031254095.1). Taxonomy (GTDB): domain Bacteria; phylum Acidobacteriota; class UBA6911; order UBA6911; family UBA6911; genus UBA6911. The sequence goes on along the minus strand of JAIRVC010000204.1, from coordinate 4,334 downwards.
AAACGCCTGCGGCAGACAGATATAATGAAAAATGGCAATTGTTCCGGCGCATCCCGCCAGCCGGACAAATAACAGCAGCAACGAATAAACGGACATGTATCCTCCCTAAAAAAATCGTTTGACTCCTAAAACCGGATGCGTACCTGCGGCGCGTTTGAGGCGCGGCGGCAAATCATCAATAAACACGGGATAAATACGGACGCGCGGAAATTTGTTACAGGATTCCGCTGCCCGGACGAATGAAAGGGCTCTTTTCAACTGACATGAATCATGAATCGCGCCCCTGCACGGCGGCAGCATTTTTTGCGTATGACCTGTCGGAAAATAAATTTTGCAATTACCCTGGAAGGTATAAAGTTTATCCTTTTATGAACCTGCAAAAATCTCTGGACATTGACGGAAAAATTTTCGCGCCGGCGCTTTTTCTTGCGCCTATGGCCGGCGTCACACATTCGGCTTTTCGGCGGCTTGTTTCAGATTTTGGCGGCTACGGCGCGCTTACGACGGAAATGCTCTCGGCGACGGCTTTCTTCGGGGAAAATCCCGCCGTCTCGCCTTTTTCGCGCCGCCGCGATTGCGAAGGCCCGGTCGTTTACCAACTGCGCACAAGCGGCGAAGACATACTCGAAGCCGCCATTTTGAAGCTCGAAGCGCAGAATCCCGCCGCAATTGATCTGAACCTCGGCTGTCCCGCGCCTGAAATTCAGAAACAGGCGTCCGGCGCGGCGCTTTTCCGGGATTTTGAACGCCTGCGCCATGTTCTTTCCCGCGTCCGCGCCGTTTATCGGGGAACGCTCTTTGTGAAATGCCGCCTGGGCGATCCGTCTGAAAACTGGCGCGCGCCTTTTGTAGAGCGGCTGCGGCTTTTCGAGGATTACGGAGTGAACGCCGTAACCGTGCATCCGCGCTTTTCAAATGAAAAACTCAAGCGCCGCGCGCGCTGGCGGGAATTCCCTTGGATTGCGGCGCAAACCAGACTCCCCGTCATCGGCAACGGGGATATACGTTCGCTGCGGGACGTGCTGGAACATAGTGAATTATTCGAACCGCTCGCCGGATTGATGCTGGGACGCATAGCCGCGCAAAAGCCCTGGATTTTTCGGGAATTTTCCGGGCTTCAACCGCTTCACATTTCACACGCGGAGATTTGGGACAGGTTGTGCCGCTATACGCTTGAAGATTTTCCGCCGGAAAAAGCGATAGGCCGCTTGAAGGAATTTACCGCGTATTTCGCGCAAAACTTCTTTTTCGGACACGAGCTTTTCAGGGAAAGCCGCCGCGCCCGCAATATCGAAGAGCTTCGCGCCTCCGCGCTGAATTTTCTCGAATCCGGCCCCCAGCTTTCCGCGCTTTCTGTTTAATGCTTGTTTCCGCCATTGATTTGGCGGTAAAATTTACGCTTTATTTTGAGAAGCCGGAATTGTCCGGCGACTAAACACGTAAAGAGGAAATATTAAATGGCTACCGAGATTTCGTCCGTAAAAACAACCCTGACCGGCGCGCCGATCAATACGCTGCCGACCGGCGCGCCGTTTACAACCACGTCTCTTTGCCCGTAATGCGAAGCAAAGGTGGACGCGACGGTGCTGGAAAAGGACGGGAAAATCGTCATGGAAAAAACCTGCCCGCAGCACGGTTTTTTCAGAGATGTCCTGTTGTCGGACTCATACTATTTTCATCGCATGATGTCATGGAACCGCGATGTAGGTTGCGGCGTTACCAACCCCGCCGTTCCGAAGGCCAAATCCTGTCCGGACGATTGCGGCTTATGCAACCTGCACGTCAGCCATACCGTGCTGGCGAATGTTGATCTGACCAATCGCTGCAATCTTTCCTGTCCGATCTGTTTCGCCAACGCGAACGTTCAGGACTACATATACGAACCTTCCTACGAAGAAATCGTCGGAATGCTTCAAACCCTGCGCGATTCGCGTCCCGTGTCGGGCCGCGTCGTGCAATTCGCCGGCGGCGAGCCGACGATGCACCCCGACTGGTTCCGCATCCTTAAAAAAGCCGGTGAAATGGGGTTTTCGCATGTGCAATGCGCGACCAACGGCCTGAAATTCGCGCAGGAACCTGATTTCGCGGAAAAATCAAGAGAAGCCGGCCTGCACACCCTGTATCTCCAGTTTGACGGCCTCGATCCGGCGCTGTACGAAAAAATCCGGGGACGCAAAGATCTCCTTGACATTAAAATGCAGGCTATTGAGAACATTCGTAAAGCCGGACTCAAAATCGTTTATGTTCCGACCATCGTCGGCGGGCTGAACGACGATCAGGTGCCCAAAATTGTGCAGTTCGCGCTTGACACCATCGACGTATGTTCGGGCATCAGTTTTCAGCCGGTATCCATAACCGGGCGCATCGACGAAGCGGAGCGCGAGAAAATGCGCTTTACGCTGTCCGATCTGGCAAACAGGGTTAATGAACTCGGCTATACAACGAAAGAGGACTGGTTTCCGCTTTCCTGCACGACGCCGATTACCGAGCTCATTCAGGCTTTGCGCAACGAGCCGAACGTCATGGTTTCCTGCCATCCGCTCTGCGGCATAGGAACGTACTTCTTTGTGGACAAGAATAAAAAACCCACGCCGGTTACGCGCTTTCTGAACATCAAAGGATTTTTTGACGACATTCAGAAAGAAGCCGACAAGATCAAGAACCGGACAATCTTCAAGACGCTTTTTAATAACCTGAGTAAAGTGAGCCTTTTTACCAGCGCCAAAGCCAATTTTGACGAAAGCAAGGCGCCTGAAGGATTGACGCTGACAAAACTCGGACAGACCATTGAAGGGTTGCTCGACAAGAAAGCCGGCCGCGGCGCCAATGACGGGACGTATACATACAAGACGCTCATGGTTGCCGGGATGCACTTCATGGATTCGTACAACTACGACGTGGAGCGCGTGAAACGCTGCGTGATCAACTATTCCGCGCCGAACGGCAACATATATCCGTTCTGCACCTACAACTCCGGCCCGGTGTTCCGCTCAAAAATCGAGAAACAGTTCTCCTGTTCCAAGTCGGAATACAAGCCGAGAAAATACACGAATATCGAATAATCGCTTCCTTGCCTGCCCGCCTGTCGGCGGGCAGGTAGATGATCCTGCCTGTAGCTTCACTTTAAGAGTTAAAAAAGAAAAGATGGTTCGCGGCGGATTTTTCTCACACGACGCGGTTGCGGCCGGTATGCTTCGCGTAGTAAAGCTTTTTGTCCGCCGCTTCAAGCAGTTCCATCGCTGTTTTTATACCTGATTCGGGCGTCAGCGTCGCGCAGCCGATCGAAACGGTGGCGTGAATTTCAACTCCCTCCTCAAACACGTGGGTTTGCTTGGCGACCATTGAGCGAATACGCTCAGAGACGTAAAGGGCCACATCTTGCGGCGCATTTGACAGCAACGCAATAAATTCGTCGCCGCCATAACGCACCGCGATGTCGTAATTCCGTATGGCCGCCTGAATTGTCCGGGCGACCGCAATCAGTACTATGTCTCCGCTGGCGTGTCCGTAAGTATCATTAATTTCTTTGAAGCGATCCACGTCAATGAAAATTACAGTCAGCGGCTGGCCTGTGTTGACGCTGAGCGCGAATTGATTGTCGAAGTGCTGTTCCATATAGGCGCGATTGTAAAGCATGGTCAGCGAATCGCGCTGGGCCTGCGCCATTATCTTCCGCGCTTCACGGATCATCTGTATGTTGATTTCAGCAAGCGCGCTGCGCGAATGATCCAGCAGTTTGTTTATTTCGAATTCGTCGGCGTCCATGTCCAGATCGGCGACCATTGCCGGGAAGGTTTCAGCGGTTTTGTTGAGTACGCGATCCATCTGTTCCTGTTTCATGGAAAACATCGAGTCCGCAACGCCGACGGCGATTTCCAGCGTTTCGACCGATTCGGTGTTTATCCATATATCCGCGATGCAACCGCCTAGCGCTACTGAACCGGCCAGCATATTATCGCTTTTTTCATGTAAGTGGCTTTTGCGGACGGCCAAAACCAGTCGTTCAGGCAACCCCCAGCGCTGCAACAGCCATGCTCCGACTGCGGCGTGATCTGTTTTCAGTTCACGCCGTTCAATTTCAACAAGGCGGAAATGATCGTTCCGGGAAGAAGCCGACAAGCGTCCGTATCCGGGCAACGCTTCGTTAAGCACGAGCATTCCGATATCCTGCAAGAGGCCGGCAAGGAATAATTCATCTTTTGGAGCTGCCTGAAACATCGATCCGATTTCCGTAGCCGCCGCCGCGGACATGACGGAACGCCGCCAGTATTGCCGATAATCAAAAATCGAGCCTGTTTTTGATTTAAATTCTCTGGTCAGGGAGAAACTGAGCG
>JAIRVC010000313.1 GCA_031254095.1 Acidobacteriota bacterium | reverse complement strand
ATCGGGTTGTGCTGGCCGCTGAGGTACATTTTGCCGCGATTGCTGTCAACGGTCTCCATGTTCTGTTTGATGTTCTTGCATTTGGTTGTGTAGTAGGGACCGTATGTCTGATCCATCGTGGTTCCAAAATTGGAGCTTCCGGTCGATCCGTTATCGGCTATTGAAAAATCTTCGATGGCCGTAATCAGGCCGTTGTTCTTAAAGCCGATTTTCATGTGAACATAACGATCGTTCAGATTGAAGTCGTACTGATCGGCGCGGCCCTGTATGCACCTGACCGGCCGTCCGACCCTTCGGGCAAGCGTGGGAGTTATCTGCTGCGTTTTACGGATGCCCCAGTCGCAGTACCTTCCGCCTGTAAACATGCAGTTCTGGAAAACCTTGTTGGCGGGAAGGCGGTTCTGACCGGCAACCGAACCGTGTCCCCATGGAACGCCTTCAATTTGCAGATTTTTTCCTTCGCCGTAAAGCGGATCGTCAAACCACCATGCGACCGTGCCCAGAGGGCTCGGAATATGTCCGGAAAACGCGGCGGTGTTGATGTCGTATTCAATTATCTGGTCGGCTTCCTTAAAACCGGCCTGGACGTCTCCGGAATTGTTGGTGGTAAAGGAATAAGATACGTTTCCTTTTTTAGGCGGGTTGACGGTTTCGCCTCCCATTCCGTCCGGCGCGGGTTTTGGCGCGCCTCCGCCCCCCGCTTTTGCTTTCGGCGATGGAGGAGTATAGAACGACCGAACCACCGGGGCTTCGGGCTTTCTGCCTTCCATTATGTTAACGGAATGCGGGAATACTTCCCAGTCTATGACCAGCGCGCGCAGCGCTTCTTCGCAAAGGTCTTCGTTTTCGGCGATGACGATCGCGCCGACCTCCATGCTTTCATAGTCCGCGTAATCGTTTATTCCTCCCGTGCCTCCAAGATCGGGATCTTCCCATGTAATGACATCGACGACTCCCGGGATGGCCTTGGCCTTCTTAACGTCCATAGACTTGATGCGGGCGTTTGCGTAGGGGCTTCTTAAATATTTTGCGTAAAGCATATCTGGAACGACGTAATCAGCGCCGAATTTCGCGACGCCCGTTGCAAGCGACCATGATACCGAGCCTGGAACATTCGGTTTTCCGACAATCCTGAAGTCTTTTCTCTGTCCGTTTACACCCGCAAGATCGGCCATAACTGCATCTCCTTTGTTTATTTTAAAATTGGCGCCGCAGGCGCGCGGCTTTTCAATTTTCGCCCCACTTCATGCGAAAGCGGTATCATATTACGAAATTCCGCAGTAAATCAAACTAATACGGATATTTCACGAATCACTTCTTTTTGCGGAATTTCAGCTTAGACCGCGTCCGCATGTCAACGATTTGCTGCAATTTTTACGGCGCGTCCTCTTGAACCTTAATCCGGAAATGTGGTTCAATCCTTCGCAATGAAAAACATGCTGAAAACCGGAGCCGTAAACGCGGATGATCTGCTCAGGCGCGTCTCGCGCTCGTTTTATTTGACCCTGCGCATTCTGCCTCGCGCAATCAGGCCGCAGTTAAGCCTGGCCTATCTATTAGCGCGCGCCTCCGATACCGTCGCCGATACCGGCGCGATCGCCGTTGATAAAAGGCAGATGGTTTTGTCCGAATTGCGCCGGAGCATCCAGGCGGTTTGCGCGCGGCGTGAACCTTCCGCGCCTGATCTTTCGGAGTTTTTGCAAGCGGCGGACCGCGCGGAAATTTCCGCAAAAGACGCCGCGGAACGCGCCCTGCTGGAAAATTTTGAAACGCTGCTTGGATTGCTCTCCGGATTTACGGAGGATGACCGGGAAAAAATCCGCGCGGTTCTTGAGACGATTACTCACGGACAGCAGATGGATATACAGCGTTTTGGCGGGACGCACGAACATCTGAACGCGCTTTCAACGGACGATGAGCTGGACGCCTATACCTACGAAGTGGCCGGCTGCGTAGGAGAGTTCTGGACGGGGCTTTGTCTGGCGCATGTATTCCCGCGCGCGGCATTTAATGAAAAGCGGCTTATGTCCGACGCTGTTCGTTTCGGAAAAGGCCTGCAGCTTGTCAACATTTTGCGAGACCTGCCGGAAGACCTGCGGCAGGGAAGATGCTACATTCCAAGGCAATCTTTATCCGGATCAGGCCTGACGCCGGAAGATTTGTTAAACCCCGGCGCCATGCGGCGTTTCCAGCCTCTCTACGACGATTATCTGGAACTTGCCGAAGATCACCTGCGCGCCGGCTGGCGTTATACGGCGGCGCTTCCTTTCGGATGCGTTCGCGTCCGGCTGGCGTGCGCGTGGCCGATTCTGATCGGCGTTGAAACGCTGCGCCGCCTCCGCGGAGGAAATATTCTCGGAGATCCGCGCGTAAAGATCACACGCCGGGAAATTCGCTTGATACTTGTTAAATCAGTATTGCTTTATCCGCGCCGCAAAGCCTGGAACCGCCTTTTTAATATTTAAATTCCTATTTCATAAAATCTGAATTTTTCTTGACATCATG
>JAIRVC010000102.1 GCA_031254095.1 Acidobacteriota bacterium | reverse complement strand
CGAAAAGGGGGGCGGGACTCAATTCCGACCCATGGGCAGAAAATAGAGTCAGGATCAACATTTTGTGGGTATATTCGTGGGTATGTTGGTTTTTATCGAAAATTATGTAATTGATAAATAAGATGTTACAGGCGTAGTTATATTCCCTGTAGCAAATCGTCAATAATCACGCTGGTTTCATGTCAATACATCGCCTGAAGCGCCTGTAAATACGCATATTTCCGCGTGTTATTATAAAACATCAATCGGCCTGCGGGGGCGGCGGATTCCGCATAAACTATGCGGGATTACACTAATTCCATGTCAACGATTGTCTATAATTTTTACGGCGAGCGCCCGGTTTTACCGAATGCTTTGCAGTTCTTCAGACAGGCCCTGTTCGTAAGTGCTCCATCCGGAGTTCATGCCATACGGACAGCGAAGAAATACCGCTTCAATACGCCGGATATTCTCTCCTTCGATCTTGAACAGCTCGGCAAGCTGCCATGTCCAGTTAATCTGTTCATGATCGAAAAAGCCGAACGCAAAGGCGATGCCTCTTTCACGGTCAACCGCGACGAAACGGCGATCCCTGATGCGCGTGACGATGCCTTCAAGTCCGCTTTCAAACTGCTTTTTACACGCGCCGTGTATCAGCTTGCCTTCCTTGTCCAGTCCGCAGGCATTTATGCCGTTTTCAAAACGCACCGCGTCTTCCGTAAAAGGATAATAACCCTTGCCGTCATTTCTCTGCAGGCCGTCAAAATAGTAGTTGCCTATCCGAACCAGATCTTCGCGGGTATGCCGCTTGTTTTCCGGAATCGTTTCCAGAAACATCGGATGCGGCGAGCCCATCTTTTCCACCGCTTCGCCTGTCGGCGGGAACATCGAAGGAGCTGGTTCGGCGTCCGCGAACAGGCTCTGTTCCGGCCTGACAGCCAACTGCTCGGCTTCGGTAATTAACCCGTTGACTATCTTTAAGCGGATAGCGACGGCGACCGTTGTCGGCGCGGAAGGCTTTGCGCCTCCGCTTTTTCCGCCTTCCTTAACCGTTCCTATGAAAGCAACCTGCTGGGTCTCGATATCCGGAACATAAAATTTATATGTTCCCTTGCCGGACATGCCATACCAGAGCCCCTCATTGCCAAGCGGCAACTGCACGCCGTTTTCCGTGAACTTGCAATTTCTTGCAAAGAGTTTGGGGCTAACCTCTTTGGCCAGCATGGCGTCCAGATACCGGTCAATATAATTCTCAAGGCAGGCACGGTCGCAGGCCGGCTTGACCGCCGGCGGCTGCGCCATCGCGGAAACCGTTAACGACATGAAAATCCCAATGGCCATCAGTTTTATTCGCATCGCTATCCTCCATGTCAAAATAGAAATTTAGAGGTTCCCTTTACAACCTGAGGTAATCGCAAAACGTACAGGAAATACGAATCAGCCGTTTTTCTTTTCAAATTCCTTCATGAAACCGGCAAGCGCTTCCACAGACTCAAGCGAGACCGCATTGTAGATGCTGGCGCGTATGCCGCCCACCGAACGGTGTCCTTTAAGCCCGACCATTCCCGCTTTCTTTGCTTCCGAAATAAATTGAGCTTCCAGATCTTCGCTTCCCAACCGCCAGACCACATTCATAATGGAACGGCTTTCGATTTCAACCGGGGAATTCCAGAAACCGCTTGAATCAATAACGCCGTACAGCGCGGCGGCCTTTTTTTCATTGATCTTTTCCATGGCCTCCGCGCCTCCGCGCGCCTCCAGCCATTTGCAGATAAGATCCAGCAGATAAATAGCCCAGGTATTCGGCGTATTGTAAAGGCTTCCGTCCTTTATATGCGTCAAATAGCGGAAAAAAACAGGCGTGTTTTCCGGCGCGCGGTCGGCCAGTCCCTTCTTTAATATAATGACGGCCAGTCCCGAAGGCCCCAGATTCTTCTGCGCTCCCGCGTAGATCATATCGAACTGCGCGACGTCGATTTCCCGCGAAAGAATATCGCTGGACATATCAACGAAAAGCGGCGTTTCCACTTTTGGGAATTTATTCCAGCGTATGCCGCCGATGGTTTCGTTTGAACAGATGTGTACGTATTCGGCGTCGGGCCGCAGTTTCAATTCATCCTGTTTGGGCATACGCGTGTAATTGTCCGCTTTGCCCGACCAGGCAATATTAACCGCACCGGTAAGCTGCGCCTCCTTTAACGCCTTGTTTGACCAGCTTCCGGTATCCACGTAATCCGCGCTTTTTCCCGGCCTGCGCAGATTCATCGGCATCATGGCGAACTGGTGACTCGCACCTCCCTGGAGAAAAAGGATGTCGTAATCTTCCGGGATTTTCATCAGCCGCCTGAGGCCGGCCTCCGCGCTGTCAACAATCGCCTGAAACTCTTTTGAGCGGTGGGATATCTCCATTACGGACATGCCGAGCCCGCCCAGCGATGGCAATTCCGCCTGCGCCTGTTCAATGACTTCCAGCGGCAACGCCGCCGGGCCCGCGTTAAAATTATGAATGCGCGTCATTTAGTTTCTCCCGGATTAATTTACAGTTTCAACATGGAGGTTTGCAGCACGCCTTCTATTGCCTGCAACTGCGTCAGCACTTCCTGGCTTACCTCGCCGTCAACGCTGACGAAGGATACGGCGCCTTCGCCCTTACGGTTCCGGCCCCACTGCATGGCGGCTATATTGATGCCGTGCTGCCCCAGCAGAGTCCCAACGCGTCCGATAATGCCCGGCGTGTCGGTGTTCCGCAGGACTATCACCTGCGGCGCGGGTTCAAAATCAAGCTTATAGCCGAAGAAATCGACGATTCGTATTTCTTCTTTGGCGAAAATAGTGCCGGAAACCGACCGTTCACCCTGACCGGTGACGAATTTCACCGTAATCAAATTGGTATATTTATCCAGATGCGAACTCTTGCTTTCAACCAGTTCAATGCCCATGCTTTCGGCGATAACTTCCGCGTTCACATAATTTACGGTTTCTTTTACCACCGGGTCGAGCAATCCCTTCAGCGCCGACAGGGATATGACTTTCGTCTCCTGATCGACCAGATCGCCGGAATATACGATTTCCACCTTTTTCACGGTTTCCTTTTCGATCTGGTAGTAGATCTTTCCAAGCATCTCCGCAAGAGCGATATAGGGCTTCAGGCGGGTAAGATCGCTCGCTTGCAACGGCGGCATATTCACAGCGGCGACCATTTCACCATTGAGCGCCTCGGCGACGAGTTTAGTGATGGCCGTTCCGACGTTGTAGTTTGCTTCTTCGGTCGAAGCGCCCAGGTGCGGCGTCACAATCACGTTTTCGAGTTCGAGCAGCGGATTCTGATACGTCTGCTGCTCGGGCGGCTTGTCGTAGCTCGGCTCGGGATCAAGCACGTCTATGGCAGCTCCGGCAACATGGCCGCTTTTGACGGCGTCATAAAGCGCCTTTTCGTTGAACAGGCCGCCGCGTGCCGCGTTGACGAGGCGCACGCCCTTTTTGCAGAGCTTCAACTGTTCTTCGCCGACCATGCCGTAGGTTTCCTTGGTTTTGGGCGTATGAATGGAAATAAGATCGGAGCGGCGCAGCAGCTCATCCAGCGTGGCGCATTTTTCAGCGCCGACCCGTGTGAATTTTTCGTCGGTAATATATGGATCGTATGCGATTACCTTCATATTGGCGCCCAGCAGCTTTCGGGCGACGATTGATCCGATGCGTCCCAGTCCGATAATACCCAGGGTCTTGCCGTCAAGTTCGCGTCCAAGGTACTTGTTGCGGCGGAAATCCCCGCTTTTGCAGGCGTAATTAACCTGGGGTATATTCCTGAAAAGGCAGTAGGCCATTGCGATCGAGATTTCGGCGGCCGCCATGATATTGCTCTCCGGCGTATTGACGACAATGATCCCGCGCTGCGTGCAGGCGGGTACATCGATATTGTCAATTCCATTACCCGCCCGCCCGGCGACTTTCAGACGGACACCGGCATTAACAACCTCTTTATTAACCTGGGTGACGCTGCGGACAATAATAGCCTCGTAATCAGGAATAATCTTCAGTATTTCTTCATGCGAAAGACCAAGCTTGAAATCCGTTTCAAAGCCCTTTTCGCGCAGAAATTGAATCCCTTCATCCGCAATTCTTTCCGTAACCAGTATCTTCATAGCCGTTCCTTTTGTCTCTTTTTAGATAAAAATCCATACTTGCGACCGCTAAAAACCAACAAACACTTTTAAACTAAACAATTATAGCAAATTAGCGGATAAGTAAGAAGAATTCCTTTTTTGGCATCTGGCGCCATCTTAACAAATTTATATTGCGCCTTTGCAGACATCACACGCTATCTATATAATAAAAAATCGCGTCCGGGGAAGGAGGAGCGACAACGCACATGTTTGAAAAATATACGGAAAGAGCCCGACGCGTTATATTTTTCGCGCGTTATGAAGCCAGCCAGTTTGGCAGCCCGCTGATAGAGACCGAACACATACTTCTAGGTCTTTTTCGTGAAGACCGGGGTCTGGCCGCCCGCTTTTTTCCAGGCGCCCCCGCCTCAATTCATAACCTCCGCAAAGAAATTGAAAGGTTCACGACGACGCGCGAACGAATCCCCATATCCGTTGACATCCCTTTTTCCGAAGAAAGCAAGCGCGTGCTCACAAACGCGGCGGATGAATCCGTCCGGATGAACCACAGGTTCATCAGTTCCGAGCATCTTCTGCTCGGGCTTCTTCGCGAGGAAAAATCGGTCGCCGCGGAAATACTGCGCGATTATGGCATCCGCGCGTCGGCGATACGCGAGGAAATGACGCAGGCGGCGGACGAAAAACACAGCGCGCCAAGGGCGAAAAATTCCATTAATCTGCTGGAATTTTCCAAAGACCTGACGGAAATGGCAGCCAACGACGCGCTTGATCCGCTGGTCGGCCGTAAAAACGAAGTCGAGCGGCTCATTCAGATTCTCTGCCGGCGCACTAAGAATAATCCCGTCCTCATAGGCGAGCCGGGAGTCGGAAAAACCGCCATCGTCGAGGGATTGGCGCAGAAAATCGTATCCGGCGAAGCGCCGCGGCAACTGTGCGGCAAACGCGTTCTCGCGCTCGATCTTTCGCTTGTTGTGGCCGGAACCAAATACCGGGGTCAATTTGAAGAGCGGATGAAGCTGATTATGCGGGAGCTTATAGATAACCGGCAGTACATCGTTTTTATAGACGAACTGCATACGCTGATTGGAGCGGGGTCAGCCGAAGGTTCGCTCGACGCGGCCAATATCATGAAACCGGCGCTCGCGCGCGGCGAGCTTCAGTGCATCGGCGCGTCCACTCCGTATGAATACCGGCGTTTCATCGAAAAAGACCGATCGCTGGAAAGACGCTTTCAGTCTGTGCGCGTAGCTCCGCCATCTGAAGAGGAAAGTATCGCCATAATGGAAGGCGTTCGCGAAAAATATGAACGGTTTCACGCTGTCCGATACGCCGACGAAGCCCTGCGGGCGGCCGTCAGCCTGTCCAGCCGATACATCCCCGACCGCTTCCTTCCCGATAAAGCCATTGATGTTCTCGATGAAGCCGGAGCGCGCGTGAAGCTGCGCGAATCCGCGCGGGAAACAACCGGCGACCAGGCAAACGACCGGCGCGGCGACCGGCGGCTTGCGGGCGTTGGCGCCTCGCGGGAATACGGCAGGCGGTCGTCGTACTACGGATTGACCGCGAACGATGACTATGACTACGATTTTTTCAGGAAATCCGCCTGGCGCGAACCGGAACCCCAACCCGCCGAGGTTGTCAGAAAAGATATCGAGGAAGTCATAGCCAGGTGGACAGGCATTCCTATGACATCTCTCGAAGAGGAGGAGTCCGCGCGGCTGCTTCGCATGGAGGAAGAACTGCACAGACGCCTCGTCGGCCAGAATCGCGCCATCAGCTCTCTCTGCAAAGCCATACGCCGCTCGCGGGCCGGCCTTACATCTCACAAGCGCCCGGTTGGCTCCTTTCTTTTTCTCGGCCCGACCGGGGTCGGCAAAACAGAAACAGCCCGCTCGCTCGCGTCGTTTCTTTTCGGCAGCGACAGCGCCCTGCTTAGAGTTGATATGTCCGAGTACATGGAAAAACATTCGGTTTCCCGCCTGATCGGATCGCCGCCCGGCTATGTCGGTCACGAGGAAGGCGGTCAGCTCACTGAAAAAATCCGGCGAAATCCATATTCGGTGCTGCTTCTGGATGAAATTGAAAAAGCGCATCCGGATGTCCATAACATTCTGCTGCAGGTATTTGAAGACGGGCAGTTGACCGATTCCCTGGGCAACGCCGTCGATTTTAAAAACGCCATTATCATTATGACGTCGAACATCGGCGCGCGATTTCTTGAAAAGCGCGGGACGCTCGGTTTTCAGGGCGGCGCGAATACCGACGCGCAAAGGCTGGAAGATCTGATTCGCGGGGAAGTAAAACAGACTTTTAATCCGGAATTTCTGAACCGGCTCGATGAAATCATTTTCTTTGACTCGCTAACGGATAACGATCTGGAAGAAATTGTCGGCCTGCTGGTCGGCGAGGTAATCGAAGCGATGTCGCGGCGGAACGTATTTATATCACTGACGCAGGAAGCAAAAAAATGGATAGTGCAAAAGACCTGCGGAAACGACCGCTCCTACGGGGCGCGCCCGCTGCGCCGCGCCATTCAAAAGTACATAGAAGATCCTCTAGCGGAAGCAATTATGCAGAACCGCGCTCCTTCCGGCGCGAATTTTGAAATTTATCCGCAAGACGGCGTTTTGTTTTACATAAGGCGCGACGACGCGTCGTCCCTGCCTCTGCCGTTGCAGTAAAAAAGCATAGGGAACCTTTAAAAACCCAGAACTCTGCGTTAAGCGGCCGGTCTAAAATGCTCATTTACGTAAA
>JAIRVC010000051.1 GCA_031254095.1 Acidobacteriota bacterium | reverse complement strand
TGCTTCCGAAACAACATATTATACCATTGAAAACACCCATTTCAGCGCTTCATAAAATAATGAAATAATGGGCGCGCGCACAAATCTTACTGCCAAGTTGTCATAAGGCATAGTAAAATGCCGGAGCCGCCCGTAGGCGGAATCCAGCCATTGCAGGGAGACGGATTAAATGCCTGAAAATGAAACCGCCCGGAGAACGGGACCGAAGCCGATCACCAAAACTACAAGATTTTTTTATGGATTCGGCGATTACTGTTTCGCCACGATGACTAATGTCGAGACTTATTTTTTTAATTATTTCCTGACAAACATCGCAAACTTCGCCGGAGGGGTGGCAACTACCATCGCGCTTGTCACAAGCATTGTCGATGCCGGACTTTCCTGGATATACGGCAGCATTGTCAACGCCGTCAAGCCGGGAAGATTTGGCCGCTACCGCACCTGGCTGGTGATGGTTCCCTGGATTGTGCCGTTTCTTTACACGTTCCAGTTCCTGAAGATAGGGGACGGTCCGCTGGCCTGGATACTTATTACGCTGGGGTTCATACTGAGCCACATTTGCTGGAATCTTCCCTGGGCCGCCAACATAACGCTGGTGAGCGTCGCGGGCGGTACGCCGGAAGGCCGCGCGGCCCTGGCATCCTCCCGCGCCACATGGATCCAGATGTCCGGGGTTACCTTTGGCTATGTTGGCCCGCCACTGGCGACGTTTCTGGGCGCCGCTATCGGCGAACAGAACGGCTATGCCGCCCTTGCATTTGTGCTGGGCTGGATGATGGTTCTGGGTTATTTCGTCAATTTCACGGTCACCAGGGGGTACGAGGAGATAGAAACCGCCGCCTTTGCCGCCCAAAAGCCGAGCAAAACCAAAGCCTCCGCAAAGGATATGGCCAGGTCGCTGTTTCTGAATCCGCATCTTTGTTTCCTGCTTCTTGCTGATATCCCCAGATTCACCGCGCGGTTTGTTCCGGGCGCCGTGGCCGTGTATTACTTTCAGTACGTGGCAAACGATACGGGCATGTTGCCGCCCTATCTTTTGCTGACGAACCTCGGTGCGTTCGCTGGGGCTTTTGTAGCCGGTTTTATCGCGAAGAAGATGGACGCCCGCAACATAATGCTCCTGAGCTACGTGGGGATGGCCGCTTCATTCATAATTGCGTACTTTTACTTCTCGAGTCCCTGGATGGTTGTCATTCTGATGACACTTGCCAATATCGCGCTTGGCGTCACTTTTTCCGTTTCCATAATGCTTTACGCGGATACCGCCGTTTTTGCCCAATGGAAACTGGGCGCCGATTCCCGCGGCTGGATTATGGGGCTTTCCAATGTTCCGATCAAGCTGGCCATTATCGGCAGGGCGCTCGTTGTCAACATCAGCCTCATGATCGTCGGCTTTAACGCCATGGCAATAACGGAGAACCCGGAACTGGTAACCGTGGAGCTGAAAAAGGGCATAACCGCTGCGTTTGCCCTTATTCCCGCCGCTATTACCATCATCGGAATCCCCCTGCTGTTTTTCGGCTACAGGCTTACCAGGGAGAAAATAGTCCGGTACCAGGCGGAGATTGAGGCCAGGAAATCGGCGCAAGGGTAGGGAATTAAGCCGCCTCACGGCGGCCAGTGGTTAGTGATCAGTTGTCAGTGGTCAGAAAAATCCGCCGTGAACCATCTCTGGTGGTAACTTACGGAATGAAGTTATAGGCGGAAACGCGGATTAATCAGCGTTTCCCTAATCGCACCACACAACCCAATCATTCTCTTTACGGTCAAGCATCGGAATGTCTTTTATAGGCACATCCGGGCTTTTGAGAATATCGGACAATATATTGATGAAATGCCGCGCAATTTGCCGGTTCAACTCGCCGTAACAATGCTGTTGTGAATCGGCGCCCCCGTTATCTCCGCTGTTTTCGCGTTTGGGCGGAATTATCGCCCCGGAATCAACAGCTTCGTTTATGAATCGGATAACAGGCCGCAAAACATCGCCCGGCAGTCCTATTTCCAAACCTCGTCCAAATGAACCGTTGAGGGTCTCTTCCAGTTTGGTCTGAGACTGCTTGAACAGTTCGCCGGCAGTTGAGGTCAAGGTCAGATCAATTTCGACTTTTACGGATAAATCCGCCGTCTTTATATTCAGATTTGTCTTTTCATATCCGGCGTACCGATAGACCAGTACCGCGATTGCCGACAACAGGATAGAAAATTCGAATACGTTTTCGCGTTCAGCCGTTGTTTTCAGGCTGCTTAAAATCATTTCAGGAATATCGCCGTATGAAAGGCCGGATTTGTTTGCGCTCATTATTTTTCCCATACCCCTTAATTAATGTCATTATTGCGCTTCCTTTGCCTGCGGGATTGTTCCACCCGCATTCCAAGCGAAGCCGGAAGGTTTTGCAACCGTTTCCTTTATCGACCTTTTTAACTGTAATCTTTCGTGTAACACGAGGGTCAATGGGTAAATTTGAAAAAAAATGTATGAAAAAACGCAAAAAACAGTGCGAGTTTATTGGGCTTTTTGCAAACAGCGCCTTTTCGACGGAACAAGCTACCCTTATAAGCCTTCGTGTAACACGAAGGCTTAGTTTAGACATGTTTAAAAAAAACGAGCAGTTTGCTAAAGAAAATAGAGAGACGGACGATTCTTTAGAAATCGGGATGTTGTTTAAACTGTTGTATCGCCGGCTCAGCGATACACGCCAGACGGAGATACGGCGCGTCAGGCGACATTGAAACAGGAGCACTGATTGAACGGCTGTTTGAGATGATGCGTAAAGCATGCGGAACGCAGTAACCGGGATACAATAACAGGATCGTCCCGGGTGCGAGAGAACTGCGAAAGCCGCGATTCATCCGCACAGCCATTCAATCAGTGTTTCCTGAAGTCAGCGGGTAATTTATCGTGCGCTGATTAACTTTTTAATTATGACTCTCGGGTTACACGAGAGTCAATGGGCAAATTAAAAAAAGCGGAAAAATACTTTTCTGTTTTATTGGGTTTTACGTGAATTGCACCAGCTCGCGAAGCAATATATTCCCCGTGTTGCCGGACGTTGCGAGAAATATAAACAGGAGTATGTACTATTATGGCAGGCCGCAAATTTTTCCCCGTGGGTGATTTTGCGAATTTTTCGCGAACAACCCGAAATACGCTGCATTATTACGATAAAATCGGTTTGCTCTCTCCCGTGCGCGGGGGAAACAAATATCGCTATTATACCAGCGGGCAACTGGGTCTCGTAAACGTGATCCGCACATTGCAGAAATTAGGGCTGTCTCTGGTTGATATAAAAACCATTAAAGATGAACGGACGCCGGAGAACATCGACGATATGTTCCTGAGTCAGATCGAGAAAATCGATTCAAAAATCAACGATTGGGTTTGCGCCAAAAAACTTTTATTTACGCTGCAAAAGACCATTCATTCCACTTTGGATGTTGACGAACGGGCAATCACAATAAAATTCATGCCGGCTGAAGCAATCATACTCGGCGACCTGAACGATTACAGCAGGGGCAGAAACGATTACGACGCGCTGCTCGCTTTTTATCGTACAATGGCTAAAAAATACCCGAATCTGGATATGAATTACCCTGTCTGGGGCCTTTTTTCGGAAGATCAGATAAAGCGGGGAAGCTGGGCCTGGCCGGAGCGCTATTATTTTTACAATCCCGAAGGGTATGATAAAAAACCCGCCGCGTTTTATGCCGTCGGTTATACGCGCGGCGGATACGGACAATCTGCCGATCTATTCAGGCGAATCATTGATTATATTGACGGGAATGGCTTTGAAATATGCGGAGACGCTTTTTCGGAATATCCTTTAAATGAGATCTGCGTTTTAGACGATACGAATTATTTAATACGGGTAATGATAACAGTGCGCAGAAAAAATCAAGAAACATCCGGAAATGTATGATGTCATCGTAATCGGCGGCGGCGCGGCGGGGATGCTCGCGTCTGCCGTGGCGGCGGCGCGGGGAAGGCGCGTCCTTTTGCTGGAACGAAATGACCGGCCCGGCAAAAAGCTCGGCATCACAGGCAAAGGGCGGTGCAACCTCGCAAACGACTGCCAAATGGATGAATTGCAGGCGAACATCCCGACCGGCGGCCGCTTCCTGAGGAGCGCTCTCCATAATTTCGGCCCGCGCGGCGTTATGGAACTTTTTGAGTCGCTTGGGGTTCCACTAAAGACCGAACGCGGCGGCCGCGTATTTCCGCAATCGGACAGGGCGGCGGACGTTGTAGGCGCGCTCATCCGCTATATGGACAGGGCAGGCGTCGCGCAAAAGCGCGGCAGGGCGCTTAGAATTACCGTGGAGAGCGGGGAAGTCACGGGCATCGCCGCGCAAGGCGGTGAGATAAAGTGCGGCGCGGTGATACTTGCGACCGGCGGCATGTCGTATCCAGCTACCGGATCGACCGGGGACGGATATAAGATGGCGAGCGGGCTTGGTCATACGGTGACGCCCCTTAGAGGCTCGCTCGTACCGCTCGCGGCGGACCCCGGACTTTGTTCGCGAATTCAGGAACTCAAGCTGAAAAATGTACTGTTGACCATCAAAGACGGCGGAAAAAAGCCGGTTTTTGAGGATTTCGGGGAACTGTCATTTACGCATTTCGGACTGTCCGGCCCGCTTGTGTTGTCAGCGAGCGCGCATATGCGCGATTTCGACAATAAAAAATATCACGCGCTTATTGACCTCAAACCCGCTCTGGATGAAAAGAAACTCGACCTGCGCGTACTGCGCGACTTTGAAAAATACTCCAACCGCGATTTTGCCAACGCGCTTGCGGATTTATCAAGTAGGCAGATGATCCCGGCGCTCGTCGAAAGATCGGGTATCCCGCCCGGCACGAAAGTGCGTTCAATCAGCCGAAAGCAGCGGCTTGAGCTTATACGGTTGTTCAAGGCGTTCCGCGTTGATATTGAAGGCCCCAGACCGGTCAGCGAAGCGATCGTCACTTCCGGCGGCGTGGCTTTAAGCGAGATAAATCCAAAGACAATGGAATCAAAGCTCGTCCGCGGCCTCTATTTTGCCGGCGAGATAATCGACGCGGACGCCTATACCGGCGGGTTTAATTTGCAGATTGCGTGGTCAACGGCACATGCGGCCGGAACACATGTTTAGCCTTTAGGGAAC
>JAIRVC010000004.1 GCA_031254095.1 Acidobacteriota bacterium | reverse complement strand
GGAGCTTTTCGAGCCTTTCCCGCGTATCTTTTGTGAAACTGAAATAATCGTGAGTGCGCTTTTCGCTGTAATCCATGAGCCCGTCGCGCATTTCGTCAACAACCCAGTCAAAGCCGAATTCCGGGTGTACCGGCGCGCCTTTTTTCTCGCAGCCGAGACAGCCTGCGATAAGTTCGTGGGGAAAAATGAAAATCGGCGTTTTGCCGAGTACGTTGGCTATTCCGTAAGCGCATTTCAGTATCTGCGGCGCGCCCGGATGCCGCCTGTAAGCTTCCGTAACAAGCTCGGCTCTGTCGGGCGAAACAAAGCCGTTTGTCGTCTTGGGCGTTATGGCGAGTATTTTGTTTATCCGCTCAAACGGAGAGGGATTCGGCGTATTTCCGGAAATGCCGACGCCCCATTCTTTGTCGGCCGGTTCTACGGCAAGCGGGCTTGTGTCAATCGTATGCGCGTTTTTATATGTATCGCGGCATGTTGTGATATTTTCCGCCGCCGCCGGCACGACAAGGTTTGCTGCGCTCATTGTTTCCGTCTCCTCTCTGGATTCTGCACTGCTACTTTGTATAACAAGCCCGGGGTCTTTGTCACGCTTTTACTCGGCGTTTCCCTCTGGAGTCCGAAAAATTGATATAATGAGCATTATTTGAAACGCTGGATCATCCGGAGGATTTTGCTGTGAGCGCATCACGATTTACAGGCGATGAAAACATGGCGCGAAATATCGGCACATGCAAAAACGCGCATGAGGCTGATACGGCGCCGCTGGCGGTTGAGCCTTTCGACAGGGAATGGGGCGTCGGCATTTCCGGCATGACCGAAAATCCGTCTCCGTTTCCGCGCATAAACAGGATGCTCAAATGGCTCAAGGATCTCGACAGCGCCGCCGATTCGCGGCGTGGCCTTATATTCACTGAATGTTATGAAAAATACTGCATGTATCCGCAGAACATTAAATGCGCGCTGACGCTGCGCGAGGTTTTACAGCGGGTGGATGTAAACATCTGGCCGGAAGAACTCATCGTTGGCGAACTTGCCGCGCCGCCCAACAGCGCGCCCGTCTATCCCGAACTTTCCATCGGCTGGCTGATTGAGGAAATCATCGAGCGTCCGATGGAAAACCGCAAAAACGATAGATACGTCATCGACGAAAAGACGAAAAAAGATATCATCGGTATGCAAAAGCCTTGGAAAGGTAAAACGGTTTCAGAGGCGATACTCGCGGCCTACACGGGCGAGGAGGCAAAAGGGTCTCACCTCGGCAAGGGCGTTTATCTTGAGAGCCTTTATCTCTACGCCGGCGTCGGGCATGTCTGCGCCGATTACGAAAAGCTGTTCAGGCTGGGTTTCGGCGGACTGCGGCGAATGATCGAAGAAAAAATGCAACAGCTCAATACGTCGATTCCGGAGGATGTAAAAAAAGAGGAGTTTTACAGGGCGGAACTCATCATGCTTGATGGCGTGGAGAGTTACATAAAAAGATACGGCGAGCTGGCGGCGAAAATGGCGTCGGAGGAAAACGATCCAGCGAGAAAAGCGGAGCTTGAGCGCGTGTCGTCAAACTGCCTGTGGGTGGCGGCAAATCCGCCGCGCGATTTCTGGGAGGCCGTTCAACTCTGGCACATCGCGACGAACATGATAATAATCGAGTCGAACGGGCACTCCGTCACATACGGGCGGTTCGACACGCTGTTTTATCCGTTTTATAAAAACGACGTTGAGGCGGGGACATTTACGCGCGTGTTTATGCAGGAGCTTATTGAACACGCGTTTTTAAAGATCCACCAGCTTCGCAAGATACGCGACACGCACGCCATCACGTTTTCAAGCGGCACGATAATGGGCGGCACGGCGCTGGACGTAGGCGGGGTTGACGAAAACGGCGACGACATCACAAACGATTTAAGCTATATGGCGCTCGACGCGCACGCGCACACGAGGATACCGAATCCGTGGATGGGCGTCCGCCTGCACGCCGGAACGCCGCCGGAATTTAAAACCAAGGTTTTTAACGTTATACGCATAGGGACGGGCGAGCCCAAGATATTTAACGACGAGCCGATCATACGGTCGCTGATAAACTACGGCAAAACGCCTGAAGCCGCGCGCGGTTTCGTCTGCATCGGCTGCGTCGAGCCGTGCATACCGGGCAAAACCTACGGCTGGCACGACTCCGGTTCGATTAATCTCGCAAAAATACTTCAACTGGCGATAAACGGCGGGCGGTGCATAGACTGCGGCAAAGACTGCCAGCGTTATGAAAGCTGCGCGGGCGCGGGCGGGCGACTTTCGATCGATACGGGAAGCCTTCTGACGTTTAAGAATTTTGACGAGGCGCTGGAATCTTTCGACAGGCAGATGAAATACTGGTGCGATCTCATGATCTCCTGCATTCATAAAATCGACTATACGCACCAGCGATTAAAGCCGCTGCCTTATCTGTCGCTGCTGATTGACGACTGTATAGACAGGGGCGTTGATGTATCGGCGGGCGGCGCGCGCTATAACCATTCTGGGCCGCAGGGCGTCGGCATCGGCACGGCGGCGGACGGCCTGTCGGTCATTAAACAGCTCATTTTCGACGAAAAGCGCGTAACAGGCGAGGAAATGCTTGCCGCGCTGCGGGCCGACTGGAAGGGCTATGAACCGCTTTACGCGCTCGTCAACAGCGACAGAATGCGGCACTACGGCAACGACGACGACTACGCCGATGAGCTGGCGAAGTTTGTGACCGCGACATACTGCAAACACATAGAACACAGGCCGACGGCGCACGGCGGGGAATTTATGCCGGGAATATACTCCGTAACCAACAACGTTATGCACGGCACGTTCGTTTCGGCCACGCCGGACGGCAGAAAAGCTTATGAGCCCGTCTCGGACTGCATCGGGCCGGTTCATACCGAATGCTGCTCGCACGACAGGCGCGGGCCGACGGCGATTGCGAATTCCGTGGCGAAACTCGACCACGCGCGCATAGGCAACGGCATAATCCTGAACTGGAAATTCGCGCCGTCGGCGGTGTCGGGCGACGCGGGCAGGGACAACCTTATCGGCCTGATGGACACGTATTTTGCGAACCAGGGGATGCAGAGCCAGTTTTCCATCGTGGGCAGAGACACGATGCTTGCGGCGCAGAAATCGCCGGAGAAATACAAAGACCTTGTCGTTCGCATAGCGGGGTATTCCGCGTATTTCGTCGAGCTGTCCGCGGAGCTGCAAAACGACCTGATAGGACGCACGGAATTATCGTTTGATTAGCTATGGGTTTGTCTCTCCGATATGGCCGCTATGCGGCTGACTGCTTTTTCTCTGTTGTTTTGCGGCTGGCGGGCTGGGCTTTGATTTCAGATTCATTTTTCACCCTCGGCAAGTCTCCTGATATAAAGGGTTTTAACGCCGCTCATAGCTTCACACCGCAACGGCGTTACATTTTTCAATGTTCGTACTATACTGTTCCGGGTTAAAACCAAAGCGGGAGCGCGGCGCATGAATTTTCAAAAGGTGCTGGAAAAATACCGGGCGATTTCCTTTTCCGAAAGAGACAAGGGAACGCGGTTTGAGCGGCTCATTCAGGCTTTTCTAAAAACCGTGCCGTGGTACGAAGGTAAATTCCGGCATGTCTGGCTCTGGAATGAATTTCCTCACAGGCAAAGCTTCGGCGGCAGGGACATTGGCATTGATCTTGTCGCCAAAACGGTTGAAGGCGATTTCTGGGCAATTCAGTGCAAATGCTGGGATGAAAGTTCATATATCAACAAACCCGCCGTTGACAGCTTCCTTGCGGCGTCCAGCAAGACTTTCATTGACGATCAACTGCAAACCACGGCCTTTACCCTGCGCCTGTGGATTTCCACCACAAACAACTGGAACAGCGAAGCCGAAAACGCCATCCATAATCAGAACCCGCCCGTTCAGCGGATAAATCTAAACCAGCTGGATGAAGCGCCTGTAGATTGGGCCGAACTGGACAAAGGCATATTCGGCGCTCCGGCGCGGACAGCAAAAAAGATCCTGCGCGATCATCAGAAAAAAGCCGTGGAAAACTTCCACGAGCATTTCAAAAATGGAGATCGCGGCAAGCTGATTATGGCCTGCGGCACGGGCAAGACCTTCACT
>JAIRVC010000308.1 GCA_031254095.1 Acidobacteriota bacterium | reverse complement strand
GTAAAGAGCATTTTCTTCGCGTGATAATACGCCTCCATGTCCCGGTGAAAATCGAGATGATCGTGCGACAGATTCGTAAAAACGCCGACGGTGAATTTCGCGCCGTAAACGCGCCTGAGCGTCAGCGCGTGCGATGAAACTTCCAGCGCCCCGTGCGTGCAGCCGCGCTCAATGGCCCGGCGTAAAAAACGGTCGATATCCGGGGCCTCCGGCGTCGTGTGCGCGCTGGCAAAACGTTCGCCACGGATTCTCATTTCGATGGTTCCCGCGAGGCATGAAGCCAGGCCGGACGCGGTAAAGATCGAATCAATCAGCCAGGCTGTCGTGGTTTTTCCTTTCGTTCCGGTAATCGCGGCCAGCTTGAGTTTCGAGCACGGCGAAGAATAAAAAACGTGTGAAATCCCGGCGAGAAATTTTCGCGCGTCTTTAACCCGGATATGCGGAACAGCCAGTCCTTTGCCCGGCGCCTGTTCGGATGCCGCGGCGACAGCCCCGTTTGCTATGGCGTCGTGGATAAAAAGCGATCCGTCGGTTTTTTCGCCTTTGACGGCAACGAAGAGGTCGCCCCTTTGCGCCTTGCGCGAATCGCAGGCAATTCCATGAATTGAAATATCCATGTTTCCCGCGCACTCAATTCCCGTAATCGGCCGGATGGCGTCCTTTAGAATCATCGCGGTATCTTCGTCTTTTTCATTCATCGCAATTCAAAGCCGGCTTGCGGCCGCGCTGGAATTCCCGTCCGGACTGACGGGGGGAACTGTTTTTGCAACATCGCCCGACTTTGCGAAAACAACGGAACAGGCGTCTCCATGCGCAATACGCGCGCCGGGCGGCGGGAATTGGGAAACGGCGACGCCTGAACCTTCTGATTTAAGCTGGACGTTAAGGTCGAGGCATAAATCCATAACCTTGCGCTTTGACATTCCGCGAAAATCCGGAACAACGACGGTTTCACTTGCGACGCGAACCGTAATGACGCCCGGCCGGTCTTCTTTCATGGCCAGGTTTCCCGCGAACTCTATTACCGGCTCAACGGTCTCCGCGGCGGGTATAAAGTCCACGGCGTCGTTTTTCGCGACCTGCTGTTTCAGTTTTGACCGTGGCGGCGGCGTAAGCGCGGGATCCGGCGGAATTTTCAGCCGCATCAGGGTTTCCTGCGTTATCTTCTGAAATATGGGCGCGCTGACCTCGCCGCCGTAATAACCGTTGCCGGGCTCATCAAGCTGAACCAGAACCGTGATTTTTGGATTCGGCAGCGGCGCAAAACCTATGAAAGAAGCGACATATTTGCTTTTGGAATACCGGTTTTTTCCGGTAACGGGATCTTTCACGATTTTCTGCGCGGTTCCCGTTTTTCCGGCGGCGACATATCCGTTAAGAGCGGCGCGGCGCGCCGTGCCGCCGGGCAAAACGACTTCTTTTAAAGCGTCGGTAACCGCCAGCGCGGTTTTCTCGTCAAGAATTCTTGTTCTCTCCGGCGTGTTTTTCTTTACAAGATTTCCTTCGCTGTCGATGATCCGGTCTACGATGGAAGGCTGCACGCGGAAACCGCCGTTGGCGATGGCATTTACGGCGTTAAGAATCTGCATGGACGTTACGCCGACTTCATGCCCGAAAGAAATCGCGCCGATCGAAAGGCCTGACCATTTGTTCCAGTGACGCACGATGCCGTTCTCTTCCCGGGGCAGATCAATCCCCGTCGGCGATCCGAAGCCGAACGCGCGAATTGATTCGTACAGCCGCTCCTGTCCCAGCCTGAGACCAAGCTTGGCCGCGCCGACATTGGAGGAAACCGCCAGTATCTTTTTAAAACTTATAAGTCCGTATCTGTTGTGGTCGCGAAATACATGACCGCCGATGGTAATCGCGCCGTTCTGGCAGTCTATCATTTCATCCGGCCGCGCCAGCCCTTCTTGCAGTACCGCGGCCGCCACGGCCACCTTGAAGGTTGATCCGGGTTCAAAGACGTCCGTTACCGCGCGGTTGTACCAGTATTCGGATTTATATTCGTTATACCTGTTGCTGTCAAAACGCGGGTAATTGGACATGGCCAGAATACGGCCGGTGTCCGATTCCATTACAATGGCGGTTCCGGCGCGCGCCTTTGCCGCTTTCGCGCCGGCGGCCAGCTCGCGATCCACTATATATTGAATGGATTTGTCGATGCTAAGTACCAGCGAATTTCCCGGAACCGGAGGGTCTTCCATTTGCGTCTGGTATATTCTCGGAGTTTTTCTTCCGTCCCGCGCGAAAGTATAGCGGCCGGGTTTCCCTCTCAGGTATTTGTCATATTCCTGTTCTATACCCGTGCCGCCGTCGCCGTTCATATTTACAAATCCGAGCACATGACAGGCCAATTCGTTGTTCGGGTAAGAGCGCGTGCTTTCATCAATAAAATAAACGCCTTCAAGATTCAGATCCGCAACGGCTTTTTCCATTTGTTCATTTATCCGGCGCTGCACAACCAGGTACGATCTCAGTTCCGGCCGTTCCATTCGGGACAACAGTTTCGCGCGGTCAATGCCCAGAGCGGAAGCCAGCTTTTTCGCCGTTTCCGGGATATCTTTAATGCGGCGCGGTTCGGCGACCACCGTGCTGAGCGTCGTGTTTGTGGCGAGCACGTCCATGCGGCTGTCGTAGATAAAGCCGCGAGGGGCGGCAACCTCGCCTTCAGACTGCTGCTGTATTTCCGCTTTTCGGGCGTAGTTGTCATGTTCAATAATCTGTTTCTGGACCAACCGGGCGAAGATAAGCAGGCTCCAGAGAAAGACGCAGGCCATGACGAAAACCATTCTTGCGTTTTTGAAATTTACGATGCGATTCAACATATCACTCAACCCAAGGCGTATGCCGGATTGCTTTCCGGATAACAGGTTAGGGAAACACCGATTAATTGCCTGAGCGGGCGAATTGCCAAATTGTTTATGGCGGCGCGGTGCTCGTAACCTCAACATATTTTTCTATATGCCTCGGTTCCTGTGCTCCGTGCGCCTCGCACTTCATCCCGCGCAGACAATTAATCAGCGTTTCCCTAAGACTATTTGGACTTCTGTTCAAAGCCTAAGCGATAAACCACACCCGCTAATATTGCTCCAACGA
>JAIRVC010000291.1 GCA_031254095.1 Acidobacteriota bacterium | reverse complement strand
CAATCAACACCGCCCCTACAGACGCAAGGCGTTCCTCAAGAATTTTGTCCATAATTCGCGGCAGGTCTCTCGATTTCATTGGAATTTCCTCAAAATTTGCCCCTCAGTGTACCCGTTCAGCCGCGCGCAGCCAATATGTATTTAAGTGTTTTGCGCCAAAATGATTTAGTGATTTGCGCTATTTTGGTTTTGTGTTTTGCTGTCGATTATCATGTTTTTATGGATTGAGATGTTTCACGACACAACAGGATGCTGGAAAAATCGGCCGCTGTCCGCAGCAAAGCGGCCAATCATCGCCTGCCAAGAAGCGAACCCAAAATGCCGCGCACAAGCGAACCGGCCACGGATTTGCCAACGCCTTTTACTCCGATGCTTTTCATGACCTGGTTGGTTGCCGACGTTGCCGCGCTCCGGGCCGCCGTTTTAGCCGCCGCTTCCAGAACGCCCTGACGCCGTGAAGTTCCGAACACGATATCATTGACTTTGCCGCCGCTTCGGGCGCTTCCCCCGGGTGTCTGCCTGGCCGCCTGTTTTGACGGCGCGGCTTCTGAAGCCCGAACCGGCTGCTGCATTCGCCGCGCAAGCATTTCATAAGCTGAATCACGGTCGACCGGTTCATCGTACACGCCGTTCAGCGGCGAATTTTCCCGCGCGCGAAGGCGTTCTTCAGGCGTAATCGGCCCTATGCGGCTTGCCGGCGGCATTATAAAGGCGCGCTCAACAATGCCGGGATTTCCATTTTCTTCAAGGAGTGAAATAAGCGCCTCGCCCACGCCGAGTTCCGTAATAGCGGTTTCAGTGTCGATTTTCGGATTGGCGCGCATCGTCCGAGCCGCGGCGCGTACCGCCTTGCGGTCTTTTTCCGTAAAAGCCCGCAAGGCGTGGTTCACGCGGTTGCCGAGCTGCCCAAGTATCGTATCGGGAATATCCGTAGGGTTCTGCGTTACAAAATATATGCCTACGCCCTTGGAGCGGATCAGCCTGACAACCTGTTCTATGCGCTGGAGCAGCACTCGCGGCGCGTCATTGAAAAGGAGATGCGCCTCGTCGAAGAAAAACGCCAGCCTGGGCTTTTCCATGTCTCCCACTTCCGGCAGGCGCTCAAAAAGCTCAGCCAGAAGCCAAAGTAGCACTGTCGAATAGAGCATCGGCGTATTGAGCAGCCGGTCGGCTGCAAGGATATGAATTACGCCCTGGTCGCGGTCAGTCAGAAGCAGATCGTCGATATCCATCATGGGTTCGCCGAGGAAATACCCTCCGCCTTCCTGTTCAAGGCGTAAAAGGCCGCGCTGAATCGCTCCGATGCTTGCCGGGGAAACGTTTCCGTACTGCGCGGCGAAATCTTTTGAGTTTTCGCCGACGTATTGCAGCATCGCGCGCAGGTCTTTAATGTCGAGCAGCAAAAGCCCCTGATCGTCAGCGGCCTTAAAGACAAGCGCCAGCACTCCCTGCTGCGTTTCGTTCAGCATCAGAATCCGCGAAAGAAGCAAATGGCCGAGATCGGAAACCGTCGCGCGCAAATGGTGGCCGGCCTTGCCGAAAACATCCCAGAAAATCGCCGGACACGCCGAAAACTCCGGCACCGGCAGGCCGAAAGACGCCAGCCGTTTTTCGAGCTTTTCCGACGATTGTCCCGCCCGCGAAATGCCCGACAGGTCGCCTTTCACGTCCGCGAGAAACACGGGGACGCCGATGGAACTCAACCGTTCGGCCATAACCTGCAGCGTCACGGTTTTTCCTGTTCCGGTCGCTCCGGTAATCAGTCCGTGCCTGTTTGCCATCCCCGGCCGCAGAACGATTTCTTTTTGCTGATTTTTTGCGATGACCAACGGCGTCGGGCTCATATTTATCTCCGTGTCAGTTTCCGATGTAGCGGGCATACATGGATTTCGCGACAGCCATGTCGTAGGTTCCCTGGATTATGGCGCGGCCGTCCGAAAACACCGTTATCTGGTATCCGTCAATATCAGCCCGCAGTAAAAAACGGTTTTGCTCAACAGCGCCAAGGGGAGCAAGCCGCGCGGCAAGATCGTCAAAATCCATTTTCACCTGAGACTTCGGGCGTATCTGCACCGAATTTCTGCCGCAGAGCGTCTCCGCCTCCGCGCCGAGCGAACCATCCATGTAAGGATATTCGCGGCGTCCGCAGCAGGCGCAGTCGGCGAAAGGCGGCGGCAGTTCTATGGCGTCGTAACGGTTTTCCCACATATCTATCGTTGTGATCTTCCGCCTTACGCGGTCGCGCGCGCCTGAAAGGAGTTTAAGCGCTTCGGCAACCTGTATTGACACTATCGATCCGATGATCGGCCCGATGACCCCGGCCGTATCGCAGGAAGGAGAAACGCCCGGAGGAGGCGCCGATTCAAATACGCAGCGCAGACACGCGCCCTCTCCCGGTATAATCGGAAACGTCAGTCCGTAGGAGCCGACAACGGCGCCGTAAACCCAGGGAACGCCGTTTTTAACGGCATATTCATTGATGAGAAAACGGACGTCAAAATTGTCCGAAGCGTCCATAATCAGATCGAAGCCGCCGAGCAGCCGGTCAACGGTTGAGGCGTTGACTTCATCGACAATTCCTTCCACGTTCACAAGCGAGTTGACGACGCGAAGTTTTTTCTCCGCCGCCGCCGCCTTGGGAAGCAGGTCGCGCACATCCTGTTCATCGAACAAAATCTGCCGCTGCAAATTGCTCTCTTCGACAAAGTCGCGGTCAATGATGCGCAGCGTTCCAACGCCCGCGCGCGCGAGGAACGAAGTCTGCAACGCGCCGAGCGCGCCGCAGCCGACAACAACCACGCGCGAGGCCATGATGCGCGCCTGCCCCTGTTCGCCGATACCGCCAAAAAGAATCTGCCGTGAATAGCGCGGCGGAATAGTTATTTCATTTTCCTGCTTCATAGTTCTTACCTGTCAACCTGATTTCAAAGTTACACCGGAGATGGTTCGTAGCGGATTTTTATGATCATTGACCACAGTGGACGACCGGCCGCCGTTAGGCGGACTATCGCTTCCGCGGCGCGTAATATCCGGGACGGGCTGTTATTGTAACGTTTGGCGCATCCAGCCTGGAAACCGCAACGTCGATCTCACGAAAAGAACCGTCTTTGGCCGCGTTCGTGGAAATATAGCCGAGCGTGTACTGGTTCCGCAGCTCTTCATAAACGTCGGCGTAGATATCGTCAAGCTGGCCGAAGTTGTTCGGCCGCAGCACGCGGCCGCCTGTATCGTGCGCCAGCCTGCGCAGCATGGATTCCGCTTGCGCCAGGTCCATTTGCAGCCTCCACTGCGGTATTTCGGGATAGCTGTATTCGTAATACTGCCTGAGAGCCTCTGTTTTGCTGACAACATAGATAGCGATTTCGTTTTCCATCGCGGCGCGCGCCGCGTCGGCGTAATTGCTGACGCTCTGATTGTCCAGGCCATCGCTCATTATGATAATTACTTTTTTCCCTTCGATCCCGGCAAACCCCTGGGTGGCGGCAACCCAGATGGCGTCCCAGAGTTTGGTTGTATCCTTGCAATAAATGGAGGTCAGGACGGCATCGACGCGATCGGTTTTTTTTCCCCAATCCATTTTCAGGCTGACTTCGTTA
>JAIRVC010000279.1 GCA_031254095.1 Acidobacteriota bacterium | reverse complement strand
TAGGCCGCAAAAGCCGCGCCGGCGGCCGGAACCGTCATTTTCAGCACTGGAAGTTCTTCCCTGAGCGTAACCGGCGCGTTATCCGTAATAATCGCCCGCAACGCCCGGCCGCCGCGGTTTTTCAGTTCCAGCGTGATTCCGGACGGCGTTGACAATGCCGCCGGAGCGCCCCATGAACGGCTTGCGGTTATCATGGACGGCCGGGGCAGCGACGCGAAATCAAGCGCCCACGCGGCAAAGACAAGGAAATCCCACGCCAGCATCACATAGAGAAATTGCGGATGAAGCACGGCCGGGCCAAGCCAGAGCAATCCGATCGCGGCGAGGAGAAAAAAGCGCGGGCCGAAAGCCGCGCCGAATCGTTTGTGCCGTATCGCCGCCGCCGACACGTAAGGCGGCGTCAGAGGCGAACCGCTTTTTGGCGTACCGCTCACCTGGGAACCTCGATGGAATTCAGAATTTCCGTGACGGCCATATCCGTTGTGATTCCTTCCAGACTGGCTTCCGGCTGCAATACGAGGCGATGCCTGAGCACGGGCGGCGCGACGGCCTTTATATCGTCCGGAATAATATAATCCCGCGCGTCCATGGCCGCCGCCGCTTTCGCGGCCGTCATGAGGCTGATGGCCGCGCGCGGACTCGCTCCAAGCGACAGAGCCGGCCAATCCCGCGTGCGCCGGATGATCTGCACGATATACGCGAACAGCGCCTGTTCGACCTCGACGCCGCGCACTTCCGCCTGCGCTCGCGTGAGCATTTCCGTCCCGATCGGTTCGAGCCCGCGGGAATCAAGCTCGCGCGCGTCAAATCCGCCTTGCGTCATTTCCAGCAGTTTAATTTCATCGTCGATTTCCGGATATCCGACCTTGATCTTCAGCAGGAAGCGGTCAAGCTGAGCTTCGGGCAACGGATAGGTGCCTTCAAACTCAACCGGATTCTGTGTCGCGAAAACCGTAAATGCCGGAGAGAGCTCCCGGCGCTGACCGTCGATAGTCACCTGAAGCTCCTCCATGCACTCCAGCAACCCGGCCTGAGTCCGCGGCGGCATCCTGTTTACTTCATCCGCCAGCAGAAGATCGGCAAATACCGGCCCCTCATGGAGGCTGAATGTTCCGGACGCCATGTTAAGAACGTTTGTGCCGATGATGTCCGCGGGCATAAGATCGGAAGTACACTGTATGCGCTGGAACTTCAGCCGCAAAAGCCTGGAAAGCGTTTTTACCACAAGCGTTTTCGCGACTCCCGGCACGCCTTCCAACAGCGCGTGCCCGCGTCCGAGAAGCGCCATAAAGCATTGATCCCTGAATTCATCCTGCCCGGCAATGACTTTGTCCATCTCGCGGCGCAGATGTTCCAATAATTGCGGAACGGCTTCCATTGTTCATTTCTCCTTTAAAATATGGGCGCTTCTAAAAACCCAAAACTCTGAGTTACGCTCCTTCGGCAAAATGTCTCATTTACCTCTTTGTAAACTCCGCTTTTGCCTTAGTCGCAAGCCTTGATTTTGGAGTTTTTAGAGGCGCCCATATGAGATACGGGAAAAATTTTCATCTTCCCGGCGTATGTATACAGCGAACGCACCAGACCGAGCGCCTGTCCCGGCGGCAGATCGTGACGCTGCCGCGCCGCGGCGCACTCTTTCAGCGCCGTCGATAATTCCGCGTCCGCGAACTCCCAGCGTTTTCGCGCCGCCTGTTCAATCTGTTCAGGCGGCGCGTCCGGCGGCATTCCTAGCCGCCGTGTCAATAGATAAACAAACCTCCGATAGCAGATATCGACGGCGACGGACGCGGCGCGGGCGCGATGATAGAGATTGCCCAGCGTTTCGACAAATTCCAGCGGCGAGAGGCGGCTTTCATGAAACTGCGGACGGAGAGGGCCGCTTCGCCGGGAAAACGTCCAGATAACTGTCAGGCCCAGCAGCGCAGACTGAATCAGGAGGCCGAGAAACATGCGGGCTTCCAGCGTGTTTCTTTCAGAGCGCCGGTGGCCGTGAAAATACTCATCCCAGAGAATCCGGTTTTCTTTCCCTTCGAGGCAGGCGATGAAAAATTCAAGATTTCCGGATTCTTTAAGCCCCGCGTTTGTCAGCGGCGTAGCCGCCGCCCACCAGATAACGGTTCCCTCGCCGTAGAAATAGCGAACCGCCACGGGTTTGTCTTCCGTGCCGTAAAGCGCCAGCGCGGAGCCGTGAGACGGCCAGAAAGCGCGCGGGGACAGTGTGATTTCTGGCGCGGCAAGCGTTATATCGGACGGCGCAAGGGCTGAAAAATCTTCCCACTCCGGCGGCGCGTCAAAAACCGTATCGGCAACCGCGTCAGCCCGCTGAATATCGTTGTCGGGCAGCATCGCCGCCGCCGACGGCCCGGCCGCGATAATCCGTCCTCCCTGGCGGATAAATCTTTCGATCGCCTCGCGTTCTTCTTTTGCCGGATATATGGAAGGTTCCGCGATAATCAGCGTCGTATTGCGGAAATCGTCAATTTCGGCGGGAGAAAGCTCGTGTCGTTCCGCGCTGTAGCCCATTTCGCGGAGAAGCAGCCAGGCCGCTTTCGCGCCGTAGGAATTGACGGAATATGTCGTCGGCGTCGTATCGCGCCTGCTTTCAGGCGTTACAAGAAGCGCGGCGGCAACTGTCAGGATGATAAAAACGACGCCGGCCGCGGTCAGAATTTTCCGGTCTCCCGCGTTTAACTGGAATGGCATCCCATGCGCTCCAGAAAATTCAGCGATTCTGTAAAAGATTCCGGCCCGGCCTGCTCCCGGCCATACCAGACGGCTTCAAATTTTCGCGTCAGCGCGGCGAGCGTTTCACGGTGTTCATTTGAAGAAGGAAGCATTCGCAGATATTCGCGCGGAGTCCTCGCGCGGTCAGGCGGCCAGAGGCCATTTGATTCCAGAAAAGAAATGCCTCCCCAATACGCAAGGCGGACGGCGTCGCGCCAGTTTTCCGCCGCCGCCGCTTTGCGGGCGCGTGAAAGCCAGTCCGGCCACGGCCGCGCCGACACCGGCGCATTCGCGGACATATTCAGAAATTCCAGTTGCGAGGAACGCTTCAATGACCTGTAAATCCAGACCGCGAGTATGACAAGCGCCGCGCCCGCCAGAATCCAGATGATTGCTTTGCTGATTTCGGGAAAAGCGGAACTGCCGAAAATTCCGCCAAACAGGCGGCTTAAATATTCCAGAATTTTCAGCCTTAATCTCTCCCGCGCGCTCGGCCCGGCCGGTCTTTTCGCATCGCGAAATTCTTTACGCGCCAGAATACCGTCAAGTTTCTGTTTTGCCGGTGAGAAATCCGGCCGAGCGTTTTGAACCGCCAGCGCGTCAAGGCGCAGCGCCGCAAGACGGCGCTGTACTGTTTGCCGCGATTCAGCCGGATCGCCTTTTGCGCTTTCAAGCAGCGCGGACTCCAGCCATTCGCTGCGAACGGCGTATGTCGTGCCGTTGTGACGGATTTTCCACTGTTCCGGCAGATTCCGTATTGTTTCAAGAATCATGCGCGGGCTGCCGGAATCGTTGTCAAGCGCGGTGGTTATGCCGTCAAGCTCAGCCATGTATTCCGGCAAAGACAGTTCGCGCGT
>JAIRVC010000191.1 GCA_031254095.1 Acidobacteriota bacterium | reverse complement strand
GCCAGTCCGCGTCGTTTATGCCGGCAATTGCAATTCCGTTGCCCAGCAATACGCTTTCGTTTTTTAATGCCGTTATGCCGAGTTTATCCAGCATTTCGAAATACACGTCCTGCCTGCGGCGCTCATGGTTTCCTGTAACGGCGAAGACGCCGTAAGGCGCTTTTAGCATCTCAAATCCATATTCGCGGAATTTGTCGTTTGCGTTAATATCAGCGTCTATTATATCGCCGGTTAAAACGATCAAATCAGGTTCCAGAAGTTCAATTTTTGATAACATTTTCTTTATTGCTTCCGGATGCGTGGTCTGATTAATATGCAGGTCGGATAATTGCGCAATTCTGAAGGATTCAACCGGTAAATCGGGAATATTAATTTTTACTTCTTTGATATTGATTATAAAAGCGACATTTAAAAGCGACCACGCGCACGCGATTACGCTTAGAATCAGCGCAATGAGCGTAGAATAATACCTGAATCTTTTAATTCTAAAAAAGAGGTTTGAAATATTTACAATATCGTTTACGACAAAAAATATAAAGGCTATTCCGCAAGCGCCCATGCAGACGTACCACAAGGGCGACAGCGCGGACATAATCGGATTTTCGGAGCGCCTGAAAAAACCTGACATCGCAAGCGCTAAAAATACCGCGAACAGACATATGTTATAAGGCTTTCGGATTCCAAGTCCCGAAACCATGCGCCAGGCTATATAAAACCAGCCAAGCAAACACAAAACCTGCAACATTGAAAAAAAGCCCATTAGTTGCTACTCGTACTGATGTGTCTTTTCGGCTGATATTGCGCCGGAAGAAATAATATTTTTCAACCATATTCCGGTAAGTACGCACACAAATCTTTTCTCAAAACCGGACAGTGGCGAAATAATCTTCCAGGGTTTCGGCGCGGCGTATAAGCTCGACGCTACCGTCTTCCTCCAGCAGAAGCTCGGCGGAACGGAGCTTGCCGTTGTAGTTGAAGCCCATGGCGTGGCCGTGCGCGCCGGTATCGTGGATGACAACGATGTCTCCAGGTTCGATTTCCGGCAGCTCGCGCTGGATGGCGAATTTATCGTTGTTTTCGCACAGCGAGCCGGTGATGTCATAAACGCGCGTCGCTGGCGACGTTTCCTTTCCCATTACGGTTATGTGATGATACGAGCCGTAAAGGGCGGGGCGCATAAGATCGGCCATGCAGGCGTCAAGACCGACGTATTCGCGGTAGATGTTTTTTTTGTGCAGTACCGTTGAAACAAGACAGCCGTAGGGCCCGGTGATATAGCGTCCGCATTCGGCAAAAATCTTCATGGGGTGAAGACCGGCCGGGCGGACAAGTTCGTCGTAAGCCTCCGCGATTTCACGTCCCAAAGCTTCAATATCAACGGCTTCCTGATCCGGCCGGTAAGGTATTCCCAGTCCTCCGGAGAGATTTACGAATTCGATGCTAACACCGGTTTTTGCTTTGATCTCCGCAGCCAGCTGAAACAGCATACGCGCGGTTTCCAGATAATGCGAACGTTCGATGTCGTTTGAAATTATAAAAGAATGGAGGCCGAAACGCCGGGCGCCAAGATCGCGCAGCCGCGCGCAGCCTTCAAACGTCTGTTCGTATGTAAATCCGTATTTGGCTTCCTCCGGATTGCCTATGATGACGTTGCTGCCGGCGCGGCGCGGGCCGGGGTTGTAGCGGATGCTGATGATTTCCGGAATACCCGCGTGTTTTTTCAGAAAGTCGATATGGCTGATGTCGTCGAGATTAATAATGCCGCCCAAATCGCGCGCCTTTTGAAATTCCGCGGCGGGCGTGTCGTTGGAAGTAAACATGATGTTTTCGCCGGTAATGCCGACACGTTCGGCGAGAATCAGCTCCGCCATGGAACTGCAATCCGCTCCGCAGCCCAAGTCTTTCAATATACGCAGGATCGCCGGATTCGGACAGGCTTTGACGGCGTAATATTCCTTGAACTCCGGGAGCCCGGAAAACGCTTTTAGAAAGCGCCGGACATTCTCGCGGATGGCGCGCGCGTCGTAGATATGAAACGGCGTCGGGTATTTTTCAATGATCTTTTCAATTTCCGTTTTTGTAAATGGAAGTTTTTTATCAGCCATAATCAGCATCCCAAAAAAATTAAGAAACAGTCACTAAAGATGCCGGAACGCGGCGGTATCGTCAAATATTTAGGAATATTGCAATTTCCGCTTGTTTCCGGCTTTGAAAATACATATAAATGGTGGTTGCCGTCCTGAATGCCGCATTGATATTCTCAATGAAATCCGGGGCGGTTTTGAACCGGGAGCAGGCTCTCCAGCCTTTCCCCCTCATTTTTATCCCGGCGGGCGACGGCCCGTCGGAATTTTTCGGAGAAAATTCCATGGAAATCAGATATACCGCCAGCGGACAACATTCACTGTCCACCAAAGTTTTTTTTAGTGATGAACGCGACTTTGCCGTCGCTTCCGTTATCGTTATGGGTAAAAAGGACTGCGTTCTTCTTGACGCGCAATGGACGCTGTCCTCCGCGCATCGTGTGATCTCGGAAATCGTTGATACGGGCAAGAATCTGACGACGATTTTCTGTTCACATGCCCATCCGGATCATTATTTCGGCGCGGGCGTCATCGCTCAGGCTTTTCCAAAAGCAAGAGTAGTTGCGATTCCTTCCGAAGCCGAGTTAATGAACACGCAGTTTTTCGGCAAGCTCGAACATTGGGAAGGCGTCATCGGCGCGCACAACGTCTGCCGGCTGGAGACAAAATTTGAATCGCTTCCAGAAAACTGTTTCGAACTTGAAGGGCATAAACTTGAAATCATGACAAGAATCATGGGCGACATGCGCTACAACACGATGGTCTGGATTCCGTCGATCAAGACGCTTTACGCCAGCGACGTGCTCTTTAACGAGGCGCATCCTTTCACCTGCGAGTGCACAAAAGAAGAACGCGCGCAGTGGGTCGCGGATGTGGACAAGATTGAAAAGATGGGCGCGGAAATTATCATCCCCGGCCACCAGAAACCCGGAATGCAGTTCGACCGCAGTTCGCTTGATTTCACGCGGGACTACATCCGCGCCACGGAAGAAGTCATTTTGCAGACAAAAACCGAGGCTGAATTTTTCCTCGCCATGTTCAAGAAATTCCCGGATGCCGTCATCAACAAATTGAGCAACGGCATGAACGCCGCGGTTCTCAAGGGCGGTCTTGACTGGAACTGGCGCAATATCGAATAACCCGGCTTCGCGGATAATTGCGAGGTAAAAAGCGCGTCCCGCCAGAG
Source organism: Acidobacteriota bacterium (assembly GCA_031254095.1). Taxonomy (GTDB): domain Bacteria; phylum Acidobacteriota; class UBA6911; order UBA6911; family UBA6911; genus UBA6911. The sequence continues at coordinate 3,427 of JAIRVC010000191.1, read as the reverse complement.
GGCGCCATATTTAAACAATATTTCGCCCGCTGGCGGGACGCGCTTTGTTTTATAAAAGCCGGGTTCTTCCAATATGTTGCCCCTATCGGGACAATTCTACTGTAAATATCCAGGCTGGCTACATATCCGGGCTTGAGCGGGTTGGCATAATGGACATGAAAGAATTTGAAGCGCTGGTGGCCGAGGCTTTAGATTCATTGCCGGAAGAATTTCTGGAACGGATGGAAAACTGGCAGGTGAGTGTAGAAGAATGGCCGCATACCCGGGATCTCATAGACCTGGGCATCCCCGTAAAAAAACGCCGTTCTCTTTTGGGACTATATCGCGGCGTGCCGGCTACCGAACGCAACTCGCACTACATGGCTTTGCCCGATTGCATCATTATCTATAAGGGCCCCATTGAGGCCTATGCGGGGCCCGATAAAGAAGCGATTAGAACACAGGTGCGCCGCACGATTATTCATGAAATTGCTCACTATTGGGGCATCGGAGAAAAGCGGTTGAGAGAGCTGGGCTGGGCCTGATCGCCGCCAAACCCGGCAATGCTGGAAATCTTGCGATCCGTCAACACTGGAAATCGCATAAGATGTTGAAATAATTTAACATACGTGAGGAGGTAATTTTAAATGGGCAAAAAGGTTTTAATACTTTCCGGCAGTCCGAGAAAGGGAGGAAATTCCGACACCTTGTGCGATCAATTCCTGCTCGGCGCGGCGGACGCAGGCAACGAAGCCGAGAAAATCTTCATCCGCGACAAAAACATTAAATATTGCCTTGCCTGCGGAACATGCTACGCAAAAAAAGAGGCCTGTGTTCATCACGACGACATGACGGGCATCATTGAAAAAATGATAAATGCCGATGTAATTGTCATGGCCACGCCGGCATATTTCTACGCCATGAGCGGTCAGATGAAAGTATTGATAGACAGGACGATAGCCCGTTTTCTGGAAATCCGCGACAAGGATATGTATTTCATTTTGACCGCCCACAATGATGAGAAAGCTTCGGCGGAAAGAGTCATGGAAGGATTCAAAGGCTACATGGCCTGCCTGCCCGGCGCGAAAGAGAAAGGCGTCGTTTACGGCCTCGGCGTATTTGACGCGGGAGAAATTAAAACTCACCCCGCCATGCAGGAAGCATACGAAACTGGCAAGTCCGTTTGAATTGCCGCTCCTGAAAGAAAAATTTATTTTTCAGTATTAAAAAAGTTCTGGTTTATTTCCGGCGTGTTGAATCCCCATTCCCGGGCTTCTATCGTCCAATTAGCGGCAAATCCGCCCATTGCCATAGAACCGAGGTGGGTAATACTGTAATTAAGCATATAGCTATGCGGCAGCGTTAGATCTCCGACTTTCCCGAAGTTATCAAATTTTTCAATAAGAGTGTAGTAAGTCTCGCTTGCGGTTAGACTTATTCCCATATCCGTACCGGGGCGCGGATTAAGCCCCATGGATACGTCGTCCCGCGTTTGGACTTTATACTCAGTGTATATATGCCGGTAGGTTTCAGTGTCGAAATACAGGCTGATTTTCATGTCGCCGTGATAATCTCTGGGGCGGTATTCAAGTTCGTACAGTTCCGTCCCATCCATTTTGGTTTTGCGAACCTTCATGTTTGCTTTATTGCTCTTTATGTCCAGAAGGGGCCAGGCGTTTGAAAAAACGCCTCCAAGCAGCCCGTTCTTCATTATTTTGTTGTACCGATGGATAAATTCAGCGATGGGAGATTTCCGCCCGATTGCGAAATTCGCGACAGTTACATCCTTGCCGTCGTAGGCAAAATGTTCCCCCGGATAATTATTTTTATCCGGGAAACTCATGCGTATACCCATTTTAGGCCCCTCGGATATCAACATGGATACCCCGCGCTGATTTTGATACCCGGTCATTCCAAGGAGGAAATTAACAGTCGCGTTTCCAGTAAAAACTATGGATTTTATCTGTGGCAGCGCGTCTGGATTGCCGATGGATTTAAGGTGCTCGGCAATAAGCTGGTCCGGCGATGGGTTGCCGGCACAAAGGCCGGGAATCTGGACGGCGAGAATACAACAGATAATAGCTAAAAAACCGGTTTTCCTTTTCACGCTTTCCTCCCACAGGATTTTTGTTTCACCCATTGTGAGACGGACAGCTTTTTTATACAAGACAAATCTGGACGGCAAAATTTTCAGGCGAAAATGTAATAAAAAAGATTTTTTGCTTGCGCATCTACATTTGTAGACGTATTGTTACATATGTAAACGAAAGGAGGGCAAATGAAAGAAATCACGAAAATATCTGACGCGGAATGGCGGGTCTGTCAGGTGTTGTGGCGGGATTCTCCGCTGACGACCAACGAAATCGTATCCCGTCTGGCGGAGAACACCGAATGGAGTCAAAGCACCATAAAGACGCTGCTCACGCGGCTGGTCAAAAAAGACGTGCTGGGCTACAGAAGCCTTGGCCGCGAATACCATTATTTCCCAAAACTCAGCGAGGAAGAATGCGTCGAAACCCATATCCGGTCGTGTATAGACCGGGTCTTCCATTGGGCAGTAGGGGCGATGGCCGCGGCTTTTATAAAGAATCATCATCTCACGAATGAGGAAATCGCCGAACTGAAAGCGATTCTTGAGCAAAAGGATCAAAAAGACATTGCCGCGCAGCCTTCCGGTGCGCGGTCGCAGGCCGCAAACCCGCGCGCCAAAACTTAACGAGGTTCGCCATGTGGGAAAATTTGGGCGAAATATTTAACTGGGTATTGCGCGGTTCCCTTTACTCCGTAGCGGTTGTTTTCATTATCGTGCTTACGCAGAAACTGACGCGGCGTGCGCTGTCGGCGCGGTGGAGCTGCGCTCTGTGGCTGATCCTGCTTGCGCGGCTTATTCTGCCCACGGGCGCGGGGCCGGAAACAAACTGGAGTTTATGGAATCTGACGGCGCCGGAGCGCTGGACTCAAGAGAATCTGTGGACTCAATGGACGGCGCCTGATTCCGGCTGGCAGGAAGCGGCTGGCGCAACAATACCGATGGCAATTCCCGCCGTTTCAGCCGGCGATCAGGGAAAATCCTTACAATCCGGCGAAAACCGGCTTTCGCCGGACGCCGCCGGTTTTTTCCCGTTTGAAATAAGTCAGACGCTTTTCGTTATCTGGCTGTCCGGCGTGCTGGTCATGATTTCGAGCGCCGCTTTTATCAATCTCAGGTTATGGAATTCGGTTCGCGGACTGAATCCCACGACGGACTCAAAACTGCTGGAATTATTCGAAGACTGCAAACGCCAGATGCGGATAAAAACAATGACGGGGCTTGTCGTGACTGACCGCGTGGAAAATCCGTTTCTGTTCGGTTTTATCCGGCCGCGCGTATTGCTCCCGGCCGGTCTTGTCCGGCAGATTTCATCCGATCAACTGCGCTGCGTTTTGCTTCACGAACTTGCCCATCTTA
>JAIRVC010000164.1 GCA_031254095.1 Acidobacteriota bacterium | reverse complement strand
CTCGCCGCCCATCATTTCAAGGATGCGTTTTGATATTACAAGCCCCAATCCGCTGCCGCCATATTTCCGGGCGGTTCCGGCTTCGGCCTGCTGAAATATGTTAAAGAGTTTACTCTGCTGTTCCGGCGACATGCCGATGCCGGAGTCGCGGACGGCCATCCGGATCACACACCCGTCAACCCGCGCGCTTACAAGATCGGCCGTCAGAGTGATGTATCCCTCGTCGGGCGTGAATTTGGCCGCGTTGGACAGGATGTTGGTGACGACCTGCGCAAGCCGCTGGTCGTCGCCGTATAATAAGTCCGGGATCGCGGGGTCAATTTCGACCGAGACATGCTGACGCCTGTCCCGCATCTTCTGCATGACGACGCTCATAACCCGATCCAGCATCCGTGACAGGTTAAACACGATGGGCGACAATTCCATTTTGCCCGATTCAATCTTGGAGATATCGAGAATGTCGTTGATGACGCCCAGCAGGTGAGCCGACGCGTTTTCGATCTTTTCAAAAGCGTAGTCTTTACGCTCCGGGCTATTCTCGTTTTTGCCGATCAGCGTCATGCCGATTATGGCATTCAGGGGCGTGCGTATCTCGTGGCTCATATTGGACAAGAAATCGCTCTTGGCGCGGCTGGCGGCCACCGCTTCCTCGCGGGAACGCTTCAGGTCGGTGATGTTATGGAGCATCAGCATCAGACCGTTACGGCGCTGTTGCTCGTCGATCATGGGCACAAGCAGCCCGTCGAATTCCTTCTCCGCGCCGTTTTCGTGGAATTTAAAAGATATGTCAAATTCGATTGAGGTATTACTCTGTACTACACTGTCGATCAGCCCCAGCAACCGGCGGTGGGAGGCTTCGTCAAGGAAGCGGGATAAGACTTCGGTCAGCGTATGCCCCAAAACGTCGGCAACACTTCTGTATCCCGCCTGGGCGACGAAATGCTCGGTGCAGAACTCGACCCGGCCGGTTTGACTCAAAAACAGGATGATGCTGGGCGAATTGGCAAGTAAAAGCGCCAGATACCGTTCCCGCTCGCGTTGGATAAAAGTGCTGGCCTTCTGCTGGTTAAGGTTTGTCATGGCCGCGAGCTTTTCCTGAACGATGGCATTTTTCAGGTGTGTGACTTCGCGGTTCAGCTTGCGGATTTCGCGCTCATGCTGTTTTATCTGAGCCTGTAAATCGGCTTCTTTTTTGTCGAAATTCGAGCCGCTCAATGCGCCACCCTCTTCCTTTTTTCCTTTGAAAAGAAATGCGTCACAACACGCAGGCGCAGAACGTGTAATTATGGAAACGGTTGTGCAGCTTTCCGTCAGTGCCGGGCATCGGACTGATCTCGCCGCCGGAATACCCCATAATAAACGGAGTGCCGTTGCCGGCGAGCCGTTCCTCAATCTGGCGGAGCTCGCTCTCCTGATCGGGCGCCAGCATTATATAGCGCGTCACGCAAGGAAGTATCAGGATGGCCTGCCTGTCGGGGATGGCCAATATTCTGTCAAGCCCGTCCGCGGCGGATTCGCCGATGCCCTGCGCGTCAATGCTGCCTACGGCGACCGACGTGCCGGCGGGAATTATGTCGCCGGTCAGCAGCGAGCCGTCGTCGAACATTGTGTAGAAACCAAGCGCCACGGGTTCTTCCGCGCCGTCGAAATAGACCATCATCGGCGTTGTCGTAACGTTTTCTTTGGTGATTACCAGCCCCATGTTTGCGAGGTATTTCAATACAGGCACATCGTTGATTTCATACAGCACGGCGCCCTCGCTTCTGGTGACGATGGCGCGGTTGTTTGAAATATTGCGCTCTGGAATCGACGAAACGATGAACTTCGGCTCGACCGGCCCATTCAGAAACATCATGGCGATTCCGGCCGGCAGGCACCGGCCGTTGCAGATGGTATGCACCCTTTCATAGTTGAAATCAATGCTGTTGGAGATCGCGCCCCACATCGGTATGCCGTGACATGCCGCGTCCATGGCCGCGACCACTTCGCAGCCCGACACGTTGCGCACATAAGGCATGAAGGTGAAAATCATCGCCGGGTCGCCGTCCGTGCCGCCGCGCAGATCTTTATAAAGCCGATTGGTCTCGTCCGCGAAACTGTCAGGGGTAATGTTGCCGGTCATTCCTGCCGTGAATGAGACTTCATCGCTTGTAAAGACGATCAGCGTCAGGTCGTATAACCCGTAACCGCGTTCGTCGGAGCTGGCCATCGACGTCATGCCTATTATATCGAAAGGCAGCGCCTCGCAGAGAGCCGCGACCACGCCGCTCTCGACAAAGTCGATATGGCAGAAGATCAGGCCGCCCGTATATTTTTTCAGCGCGGAGAGATCGAGCTGTTCTTTTATTTCGCCGACTGCTTCGCCGATTTCGTCAATTTCCGTGGTGCGCGCGGTGCGGGTAGTTATCATAAATCAATATCTTCCTTCGTAAGTTCTGGATAACTTAAAATAATATCATATCTGTCACGACACATCGCTTTTGAAAATAACGGGGAGGCGCGCGATATATCAATTGCAGGCATAGCGTTGCCGGCGTTCCGCCGGAGAGGGCGACGGAACGCCATGTCTTTTGAAGTTCCCTTTTACGGCTAGCACACGTAATTACTGTTCGGATTCCCACTGGTCAAGGACATCGCCCACGCCTAAACC
>JAIRVC010000146.1 GCA_031254095.1 Acidobacteriota bacterium | reverse complement strand
ACAGATTCCGGGTCTCATTAATACCCAAGCAGGGGACGCGCTGAATTTATACGGGCATTTTCCCGTGAAACATGCGTCTGATCTGCGGATTCGATTAAAAAGAAACCGTAAGACGCTTAAGATTCAAGCGCTGAACTTCCTCCGGGGAGGCGTCATCGTTAAAATCCCGCCGCAGGCAGCGCCGGGGGAATGGGAGCTCGTAATCGACGCGAAGGATAAATCAATCCCTCCGCAAACAATTGCCACAATTCGCATTGTTGCAGCCGACAACTGAAAACCTGCCAAAACCCTCTATTATTAATGCCAGGCGTCAGCCTGTTATTACATTACACTCCATAAGAAAAACGATGCCATTTTACGGGATTCCGCAGTAGAATTAAACTTTGTGCGTGATTCAGAGGCTGCCTTCGGACGGTTCGTAGCTGAAAAAGTTGACATAAAATAATGGAGATTATCAGAAATTTTATAGATGCAAACCGAAACGAAAATGCAGCTTTATCCGCCCTTATCCATCCTTCGGCGGAGGCAATGTCATTGATATGCAAGATAGACGGGCATATCGTTTATATATGTCCCGAGGAAATAGTCGCGGAATATGAAGCGGTAAAATAACGGAGGTACCGGTCAATGAATTATGGAACCACTGATTAATTGCCTGCGCGGGATGAAGTGCGAGGCACACGGAGCGCAGGAACCGAGGCATATACAGAAATATGTTGAGGTTACGAGCACCGCGTAACGAAGCAATTCGCCCGCTCAGGCAATTAATCAGTGGTTCCCTTTAACAGCCCTTAAATACAGGAGCTTGCAACTATGCTGAACTACATCTGGCTTGCAATGGTGATTCTGGCAATTGTCCTTGGAGGAATCAACGGCAAAATCGAAGCGGTGACAACGGCGGCCATCGACGCCGCCGCCGGAGCGGTGACAATCGCCATCGGCCTTATCGGCGTAATGGCGTTGTGGCTGGGACTGGTCAAAATTATGGAAGACTCCGGCCTTATGGCGCTTGTGGCCAGGGCTCTCAATCCCGTGATGAAACGGCTGTTTCCGGATGTTCCGGCGGGGCATCCCGCGATGAGCAGCATGACGATGAATATCGCGGCCAATATGCTGGGTCTGAACAACGCGGCCACGCCTCTCGGGCTGAAGGCGATGGAGGATCTGGAAAAGCTCAATAAAATTCCGGGCGTCGCTACCAACGCCATGTGTACCTTTCTTACAATCAACACCGGCAGCGTGCAGTTGATTCCGGCGACCATGATCGGCGTCATGGCTTCGGCCGGGTCGAAAGACCCGACGGCGATTATCGGCACAACGCTGGCGGCCGGTTGCGCCGCGCTGATCGCGGGGATAACGACGGCCCGTTTGCTTGAAAAACTGCCTGTATTCGCGGCAAAGCGCGAGGCGGAGAAGGAAGCGCAATGATTACGGATTTTATCAGAACGGTTTCAACCTGGGCTATTCCTTTCTTTCTAGTCGCGGTTCCGATTTACGGCGTTTTCCGGAAGGTCAAGGTTTATGAAAGTTTTGTGGAAGGCGCCAAAGGCGGCATTCAGACGGCGGTTCGCATTATTCCATATCTTGTTGCCATGCTTGTCGCCGTCGGAATGCTGCGCGCGGCGGGCGCGATCGACATGATGGCAAACGCGCTTGCCCCGGTGCTTGGCCTGCTGCGTTTTCCTGTTGAAATTCTGCCTCTCGCCATCATGCGGCCGCTGTCTGGAAGCGGATCGATGGGAATTGTGACGGAGCTTATTTCAGCGCATGGCCCGGATTCGTTTATCGGCAGGCTTGCGGCTTCGGCCTACGGCAGCACCGAAACTACCTTTTATGTACTTGCGGTGTATTTCGGCGCGGTTGGAATCCGGAAAACACGCCACGCCGTCGTAGCCGGGCTGACGGCGGATCTGGTAAGCCTTGCAGCCGCCGTTATAGTTTGCCGCCTTGCTTTTTTATGAAATGTTCATTGAAAATTTACACAAAAAACAGCGGTTGCCGATACGGTAGTGGCTAGTGGCTGGTGTTTCTTTGGACGCGCGGGAGTTATGGCAGGCATTATGAAAAATTCCAATTATTATATAAACAGAGAATTGTCATTTTTAAAATTCAACAAGCGCGTGCTGGAAGAAGCGGGCGACGATACTGTGCCGGTTTTTGAACGATTCAAATTTATATCAATTTTCCACTCCAATTTAGATGAATTTTACATGATCAGGGTTGGAAGTTTATATGAAAAGTCGCTGCTGAAAGACGAGGGTTTGAGGGATTGCAGAACCGGCTGGACTCCCGAGCGGCAGTTAAAAGAAATATTTCAGGCAACAAAGCATTTATACAAAGAATCAGGCGCGCTTTTTTCGCATGTTTCCGGCCTTCTGAAAGAACGCGGAATAACGCTGTGCAAATTCAATGATCTTGATCTGAATGATAAAAAGTGGCTTAAAAACTATTTCAGGCATGAAATCGTGCCGCTTTTGTCGCCGCAAATAATGGATACGAAGCATCCGCTCCCTCATCTTGCGAATAAGCAGATTTATATAATACTTGAACTCAATTATAAGAAAAAAAATTCCTACGGGGTTATTTCGCAGAATAGACATGTAAGCAGGATTGTAGAGCTTCCGTCGGGCAAAGGACGCGGATTAAGGTATATGCTGTCCGAGGAGATAATCTGTAATTACGCAAAAGAACTGTTTAAAAGGCATAAAGTATTGTCCATCTTTCCGGTAAGAGTAACGCGCAACGCCGATATAAACGCGGAAGATTCTCTTTATGAATACGAAGGTCTGGACGACGCCGAATTCAGAAATTACATGAGCGAGATTTTAAAAAAACGCGGAAAACTCGCTCCGGTAAGATTAGAGTTAAGCGGCGGAAATAAAAGCAGGATGCCGGCGGTAAAAAAGTATCTTTGCGGAAAATTAAACATAAGCGAAGATCAGGCGTTCAGCCTGAATACGCCGCTCGACATGAGCTTTGTATTCGGAATTCAGAATAAAATGGATTTGACGCTGAACGGGCTGACTTACGCGAAGATAATTTCCAGACTTCCCGATAAAGTCAGTAACGGCAAATCTGTATTAAAACTGGTTGAAAATAAACAGGATATATTTTTGTCTCATCCGAAGCATTCAGTTAAGCCATATTTGAAGCTGCTGGAAGAGTCGATTGGCGATCCGGACGTTATCGGCGTAAAAATTGCGCTTTACAGATTGAGCGAGAATTCGCAGATCATTGATTATCTTTGCAGGCTTGCGGACGCGGGTAAACAGGTTACGGCGGTTGTCGAACTGAACGCGAGATTCGACGAGGAGAATAATATCAACTGGTCGAAGCGGCTGGAGGAATCCGGATGTAATGTGATATACGGGGTTGAAGGCTACAAAGTACACTCGAAAATCACGCTTATAACAAAAAAACGCGGGAAAAGCATAATTTATATCGCTCATCTGGCGACCGGCAATTACAACGAGAAAACCGCGAAATTGTATACGGATGTGGGAATTATTACGTCCAATAAAAAAATAGGCGTCGATGCCCTGACATTTTTCAACTCGGTAACGACTTCTTCATCGACGGACGAATATTCCTGTCTTTTAGTGGCGCCGCTGCAATTTAAAAGCAAGATAATAGAATTTATCGGAGAGGAAACGAAAAAGGGAAGCGGCGGAAGAATAAGACTGAAGCTGAATTCTCTTGAGGACCGCGAAATTATCGAAGCGCTTGTTCTGGCTTCACAGGGCGGTGTTCGCGTGGATCTGATAGTCCGAAGCATCTGCTGCCTGCGTCCGGGGGTTGCCGGAAAGACGGAAAATATAAGAGTTACGAATATCGTAGGACGCTTTCTGGAACATTCGCGAATTTTTATTTTCGGCGATGGACGCAAAAGCCGTATTTATATAAGCTCGGCTGATTTGATGACGCGAAACACGACGCGGCGGTTTGAAATTGCCGCGCCGATTTTTGACAGAAACATCAAAAAAGAGCTTGCGGACATGTTTGATTTATATTCAAGAGATAATGTGAAATTCCGGGAGCTTAAACCGAACGGGAATTACGAAAAAGTCCCGGGAGTTTTTAAAGAACAGATAAACGCGCAGGAAATTTTGTTCGAGCGATAGTGATAAAATATGACCGAAAAGAAATATAAACAATGGAACAAATTGTTACGGTAATAGGCGGAGGGTTGGCCGGCGCTGAAGCCGCGTGGCAGATCGCCCGGCGCGCAATTCCTGTGCGTCTTTATGAAATGCGCCCCGCGCTTATGACGCCGGCTCATACGACGGACGGGCTTGGCGAACTTGTGTGCAGTAATTCGCTGAAGTCCGATCAGCCGGGAACCGCGCCATGGCTGCTCAAGGAAGAACTGCGCCGCATGGGCAGTTTGCTGATGCGGATAGCGGATGAAACAAGGGTTCCGGCGGGACAAGCGCTTGCCGTCGATCGTAAATTGTTCAGCCGCCGCCTGACGGAGGAAATTGCCGGCGAACCGCTAATCAATGTCGTGCGGGATGAAGTAAAAGAGTTGCCTGCGGACGGCATAACCGTTGTGGCTTCCGGCCCGCTGACATCAGACGCTCTCGCGGCGTCAATCGCGCTTTTTACCGGAACGGAAAATCTTTATTTCTACGACGCTATTTCTCCGATTGTAGACGCCGCGTCGCTGGACATGTCAATGCTCTCCGCGGCATCGCGCTACGGCAAAGGCGGCGAAGACTATCTGAACGCCTTTCTCTCAAAAGACGAGTACCTTGCTTTTTATGACGCGCTGATTCGCGCCGAATCCGCGCCGCTGCGCGAATTTGACAGGCCGCGATATTTTGAGGGCTGTTTGCCGGTTGAGGAACTGGCGCGCCGCGGCGTTGACACTCTGCGCTTCGGCCCGATGAAGCCCGTAGGGTTGACCGATCCGCGAACCGGCCGCCGCGCTTACGCCGCGCTGCAACTGCGCAGGGAAAATCTTATAGCCGGCGCATGGAACCTTGTGGGTTTTCAGAATCATATGAAATTTTCAGAACAGCGGCGCGTGTTCCGTATGATTCCGGGCCTTGAAAACGCGGAGTTTCTGCGTTTCGGACAGATGCATCGAAATTCATATATTAATTCGCCGCAGCTGCTGCAAGCAACGCTACAGGCGAAAACGCGGCCTGAGCTTTTTTTTGCCGGACAGTTGTGCGGCGTCGAAGGATACATTGAAGCGATGGCGACCGGCCTTTTGGCGGGCTTGAACGCCGCGCTTCTTTCCAGCGGGCAGACGCCGCGTACGCCGCCGCCTGCAACGGCGTGCGGAAGCCTGGCGCGATACGTTGCCGCTGAACAGAAAAATTTTCAGCCGGCAAATATCACGTTTGGCCTTCTTGCGGAAACGTCCGCCGAAATACTTGCCATTCGTGATAAAAAAGAGCGTCACAGGCTTCAAACGCAAAGGGCGCTGGAAGCGATGACGGAATGGATGGATGCCGCCTTGCGGCGGCCAGTGGCTAGTGGCTAGTGGTGAGTGGCTAGTTTTTAGCCTTCGGGGCGCCGGGAACCATATCCAGAGTAATTTTAGAGATCAATTGGTAGGCAGGCGGGTTTCAAAACGGATAGGCAATGCAAGAGTCGCTGACGGAGTGGATGAAGAAATTTCTCGATTATCTGCGTGCGCAGAGAAATGTTTCACCTCATACGCTGCGTAATTACGACTCCGACCTCCGGCAGTTTTATTTGTATCTGACGACCGCGCCGGATGGAAAGGCGCGTCCCGCGCCGGAAATCGGAGATATCGACAACCTTACCATCCGCGAGTTTCTTGGCGCGCTTTACGAAAAACACAACAAAAAATCCTCCGCCGCGCGAAAACTGGCGACGCTGCGGTCGTTTTTGAAATATCTGGCCGCGCCTGACGTCATAAGAACAAGCCCGGCGCGCTCCGTCGCCTCGCCCAAAAAAGAACTGCGGCTTCCGGATTTCATGACCATTGACGCGATTGAAGAACTTATGGAGATGCCGGACGTGAACACCCTTGCGGGCGCGCGCGACCGCGCCATTCTTGAATTGCTCTACGGTTCGGGGCTGCGCGTCAGCGAACTTGTCGGCCTTGATCTCGAAAACATCAGCGCGAATGAGCGGCTTGCGCGCGTGCTTGGCAAAGGGCGGAAAGAGAGAATCGTTCCTTTCGGGAAAAAAGCGGCCTCGGCGCTGGAAAAATATCTCGTGGAGCGGCCCGTTTTCGCCGCGAAAAAACGGCGGCCGCCGGCGGACGAACGCGACGCTCTCTTTTTAAACCTGCGCGACGGCGGAAGGCTGACCGCCCGGAGCGTTGGCAATATCATGGATCGCTATATGGCGCTGCTGGCGAAAAAGCTGAAAGCCCATCCGCATACGCTGCGGCATACTTTTGCCACGCATATGCTTGATTCGGGCGCCGATCTTCGCGCCATTCAGGAGCTTCTGGGACACGAAAGCCTGTCAACGACGCAGAGATACACGCACGTTTCCGTGGATAAACTGCTGCGCGTGTATCAAAAGTGCCATCCACGCGCCGACGGCAAACAATGCGATTAGCGTATGCCGCCGCGGTGTTTTTTACCGCACAGGGCGCAAAAAACTATAAACGGTTACTCGAGTCACGCGCGATCCCTGGTGCTGATTGCCTCGTTGATTGCGGCGCAGCTGGTTATTATTCCTTCCTCAATCGCACCCACTATGCCGCATGAGAAAGAATAACCTTCATCATATGAAGAAGTAATTTTTCCAGCATGGTATGATGTTTTTGCGCTGGAAACAGCACACGGGTTTGACAGCCCGAATCTACAGACGGACAACCGCTGAAAGGCGGTTTGTCCGTTATGGTCTCCTTATGGGCGATCATGCAGGGAGCCTCGCAGCTCGCTGGTTTCTGTAGGCCGGTCTGTCAACCTGCATGGTCGCTCGCCCTCTTTGAAGTTGGCAAGCGTAAACTTAACTCTCAACAGGAGCAAACCGCCATGTCAACTACTTCAGGCGCATCTAAATTTCATTTCATGTAATGAGCGATGTACTTTATGAATTATCTTCATAAAGCGTAAATGCTTATGTTTGATAGCCATAAAGTATGTTTAGGTGCGTCTGCGCTGACAGGTCAAAACTTAACTTACTGACAAAATAGAAAGGGAAA
>JAIRVC010000132.1 GCA_031254095.1 Acidobacteriota bacterium | reverse complement strand
TCGGTTCCTGCGCTCCGTGCGCCTCGCACTTCATCCCGCTCAGGCAATTAATCAGCATTTCCCTAAGGCTCAACCAAGAAGCGATTCCAAGCTTACGATGCCTTTTTCTGATATACGGTAACGCCATAGCCGAGATTGTCAAGCACGTTCATTACCGTCATAAACGACGGGTTGCCTTCTTTTGACAACGATTTGTACAGCCCTTCACGGGTAACGCCCAACTCTTTTGAAATCCGCGACATGCCTTTGGAACGAGCGAGAGCGCTGACCACACTTAGAAGAAATTCCATATCTTTTTCGTGAAAAGCAACCGAAAGATGCGCGGCAATATCTTCTTCGGTTTCTATAAATTCAGCCATATCCCATTTACTCGTCTTCAGAATCATATTCCACCTCTCTCGCGATTTTTTTCGCCTTTGCAATATCCGTTGCCTGCATGGACTTGTCGCCGCCGCACAACAGGATAATTATTTCTTTACCGGTATCCTTGTAATACACCCGATAACCAGGGCCATAATGAATACGCATTTCAGAGCATCCTTCGCCAATTGGTTCCACGTCTCCCGAATTACCGTTTTTCAACCGTTCGATGCGCCTGTCAATATGCGCTTTTGCAATTGCATCTTTCAGCCCTTTTAGCCATCTACTGAAAATTTCTGTCTTGCGTATCTCAATCATTTAAACATTGTAAACTATATTTTACAGATCACCAAGCGGGAAAATACCAGACAATTTGAATTGTTTCTTTTTCTGCGGCTTAAACCGGGCATCATGCCTATAACTTCATCTCGAAGTTACCAAAAGATGGTTCCGGCGTATTTTTCTGATCACTGAGCAATAGCCGCCGTGAGGTTGTTGCTAAACGTTTTTGAGGAGGTGCCCCATTTTTTCTTTTTTTACGCGCAGGTAGTTCTTGTCCACATCGTTCGGGGCGACTTCGATGGAAATCCTTTTTTCGACTATAATGCCCTCGTTTTCCAGACCCTGAACCTTGTCAGGATTATTGGATAGCAGATTGACGCGCGTAGCGCCGAGATATTTCAGTATCTCGGCCGGCATTACGTAGTCGCGCAGGTCGGCCTCAAAGCCAAGCGAAATGTTGGCCGCGACGGTATCCAGCCCTTTGTCCTGTAATTCGTATGCGCGGATTTTGTTGGTAAGGCCGATGCCCCTGCCTTCCTTCTGCTGATAAACCAGAACGCCGTTTCCCGCCCTGGCTATCAAATCAAGCGCGGCATTGAGCTGTTCGCCACAGTCGCACCTTTTAGAAGAAAAAACATCGCCGGTCAGGCACTGGGAGTGAATACGCACAAGCGCGGCCTTTTCTGGGCATGGATCACCCACAACCAAAGCCACGGCTTCTTCGCCGGAGTCAATATCTCTGAACCCATAAATACGAAACTCCCCAAAAACCGTGGGGAGTTTCGCTGAAGGAATAGTTTCAAAATTCATTGCGACAGCTACTTGGACAGAGCTTATTTTTCGCTCTTTTCGCTTTCGGCCGCGACCGGCGCTTTTTCGCTCTTTTTGGCTTTGCCTTTACGTTCTTTGGGCTTAAACTCGCTTCCCACCAGCTCAATGATGGCTTTCTGCGTACCGTCGCCAGGCCGGAAACCCAGTTTGATAATCCGGGTATAACCGCCCGGCCTTTCCGCAAATCGCGGCGCCAGATTACTGAACAGCTTCGAGACAATCGCCGGATCTTTTACAAACGCCAACGCTTGACGGCGGGCATGAAGCGAATCGCGCTTCCCAAGCGTAATAATTTTTTCCGCAATCGGACGCACGGCTTTGGCGCGCTCAACAGTCGTCTGAATACGCTCTTTGTCAAGAAGCGATGTGACCATGTTGCGAAACATCATTAACCGATGAGGGGTTTTGCGCCCCAGTTTTTTTCCTGCTACTCGATGTCTCATATACTTTCCTTAGTCCGGCTTAACGGGACTGCCGGGAACCGGCTGGCCGTCACTGTCAAGTCTCATTCCGAAGGACAAGCCCATATCGGAAAGAATCTCTTTAATTTCATTCAGGGATTTACGTCCGAAATTTTTCGTCTTCAACATATCAGATTCGGACTTCTGCACCAGTTCGCCGATCGTTTTGATGTCGGCATTTCTCAGGCAGTTGTAGGAACGCACCGAAAGCTCCAGCTCCTCTACGGAACGTTTCAGGTTTTCCACCAGCCGTTCCGCCTCGCGATCAACCGTTTCCTCAATTTCTTCCGGACCTTCCTCGAAATTGATAAAAATAAACATGTGATCTTTAACAATCTTGGCGGCCCTGGCTATCGCATCCTGTGGAGAGATGCAGCCGTTTGTCCATACATCCAGCACAAGCTTGTCGTAGTCTGTTGTCTGCTCTAAACGGGCGGCTTCCACGGTGTAGTTCACCCGTTTAATCGGCGAGTGAACACTGTCGAGCGGGATGTATCCAAGAGGCAGATCCTCTTCAAAATTTTCATCCGCCTGAACGTAACCACGTCCTTTTTTTACCCGCATCTCGACCTTGAGCTTGCCGCCGTCGCCGATAGTAGCGATATGAACGTTCGGATCAAGAATATCCACATCCGGGTCAGGCGTAAAATTGGCGGAAGTCAACATGCCGGCCTGATCCGATTCAAGATATATCGTCTTGGAATGATCCACGTTGAGCCGGAGCGGAACCTGCTTGAGGTTCATTATGATGTTGGCCGCGTCCTCTTTAACGCCGGGAATCGGTGTAAATTCGTGCAAAACGCCTTCGATTTTAATAGCGGTGATCGCCGCGCCTTCAATTGAAGAAAGCAACACACGGCGCAACACATTACCAATCGTCGTGCCGAAACCACGTTCAAAAGGCTGCCCATAAAAGCGGCCATAAGTCGGACTCAGTGTCTCGGAATCACAGATCAACCGTTTTGGCTTCTGAAAAGCTCTTGTCATATTTCCCCTCTTATTACTTCGAATAGAGTTCCACGATGAGCTGTTCATCAATCGGCATTTGAATGTCTTCACGCTTGGGAAGCGAAAGCACAGTGCCTTTAAGAGCGTCGGCATTCAAATCAAGCCAGGCGGGAACTCCTCCGCGCCCGCCGACGGAGCCCACTGAATCCAGCACCTGCTGATTCTTTTTTACGCTTTCCCTGAGAGCGACGACATCGCCTTGCTTAACCTGCGCGGAAGCAATATCCACTTTTTTGTCGTTTACAAGCACATGGCCGTGGGTTACAAGCTGTCTCGCCAGATCGCGGGAAGCAGCAAATCCAAGGCGGAATACAACGTTGTCCAGACGGCTCTCAAGGAGCATCAGAAGCGTTTCGCCGGTAATGCCCTTCATGCTGTCCGCTTTGCTGAAATAGTTGGCGAACTGGTTCTCGAGCACCCGGTAAATACGTTTAACCTTCTGCTTTTCGCGGAGCTGTACGCCATATCCTACTGTTTTAGGGCGATGATTGTGGCCATGCTGCCCCGGAGGGAAACTTCGTTTCTCAACAGCACATGTATCCCTGAAGCAACGCTCGCCTTTAAGGAAAAGCTTTGTCCCTTCGCGTCGGCACAGCCGGCATTTCGCTTCGCGGTATCTAGCCAATTCCCAATCTCCTTAATCAAAAATCAAATCAAAAAAATCAAAAGTATCTTTAAACTCTACGCCGTTTTGGCGGCCGGCAGCCGTTATGTGGAATCGGTGTAATATCCCGAATTGCTTTCACTTCCAGACCTGCGGCCTGCAACGCGCGAATCGCGGATTCTCTTCCTGCGCCCGGGCCTTTAAGCCGTACAATCACAGTCCTCATTCCGTATTCTTTGACGGCCGTGGCAGCGACAGTGGCGGCTTGTTGCGCGGCAAACGGCGTCCCCTTGCGGGAACCGCGGAAACCATTTGCGCCTGAACTCGAAGTAGCCAGCAGGTTGCCGTCAAGATCGGTAATGCTGACAATAGTATTGTTAAATGTTGATAGAATATGCGCCATACCCGCGGGAATATTCAGTTTTTCCCGCTTCTTGCCGCCAGCTTTACGTTTTGCAGTCTTCTTTCCCTGTTTCGCCTGTTTTTCAGCCATGAGTAGCTCCAGCCAGCTCCTTTACTTTTTACCAACGATCCTGCGCGGTCCCTTGCGCGTTCTGGCGTTTGTGTGCGTCCTCTGCCCACGCGCAGGAAGTCCGCGGCGATGTCGCAATCCGCGATAGCAACCGATCTCCATCAGCCTTTTGATATCCATCGAAACGGCTTTCCGCAAATCGCCTTCAACCATACCGTCGCGCTGGATAATATTGCGGATTTTCACGGTCTCTTCCTCGGTCAAGTCTTTGACCTTGGCATTAATATCGATAGCGGCTTCCTGACAGATCGTCGTCGCGCGGCTTTTGCCGATGCCAAATATGTACGTAAGACCGATCTGAATCCGTTTATTGAGCGGCAGATCCACTCCTGCGATTCTAGCCAATTTCTACCTCCCTGTTAACCCTGACGCTGCTTGTGCTTAGGGTTGGAGCACCGAATCTGAACAACTCCATTGCGGCGCACGACCTTGCATTTAGTGCACATTTTTTTTACGGATGCCCTTACCTTCATAACACTTTCCTACCTTAAAATAACCGATGAATAATACAGTATATCGGTCGCGGAATACAGACCCGCCTTACATAAAACTCAGTCATTTATGCCGGTATACAATCCGGCCCCGCGACAGATCATAGGGGGACAGTTCAACCAGCACCTTGTCGCCCGGAAGAATGCGTATAAAATTTTTGCGCATCTTTCCAGAGATATGCGCGAGAATCAGGTGTTTACTTTCAAGCTCCACACGGAACATGGCGTTTGGCAACGTTTCCGTAACCATCCCGATAACCTCTATTGCGTCTTCTTTGGGCATATCCTGTTTAAAACCCGCTTTTCTTCAACAACATCGCGAATAGCGTAAAAAACTTTAGCTGGCAACTGATCGCCGTCAATCGGCACAAATATTTTCCGTTCATGGTAATACCGAATCAGCGGTTCTGTCTGTTCATGATAAACCTTCAGCCGCTCGGTAATAACCTCGACTGTGTCATCCGCCCTGTGAATCAGCTTTTCGCCGCATTTATCACATAATCCTTTGAGTTTGCCGGAACTGAGCTGTTCACTGAAACTCCGGTTACAATTCGGACAAATCCAGCGCGCCGCCAACCTGTCAACCAGAACTTCATCAGGTGTTTTGATGCCAATCGCAATAGATAGGACATCGTCCCGATCCAAAATTCCCTGTAATGTGCCCGCCTGCGCCAATGTCCGGGGGTAGCCATCAAGGATAAAACCATAATCGCAATCCGGTTTCCGTAATCGCTCCTCGACAATGGCGTCCACTAATTCATCCGGAACCAGTTGACCGGATTCAAGCAATGTTTTTGCCTTCCGTCCCAGTTCGGTGTCTTCCTTTATCGCCGTCCTTAACATATCTCCTGTTGAGATATGCGCAAAGCCGAGCGTTTCGTAAAGCAATCGGGCCTGGGTGCCCTTCCCCGCGCCGGGTGGGCCAAGCATTATAATCGCCGTTCTCAAGTTGGTTCTTGCCTTTTCACGCACGATTGTACCTTACCGTTAAGACCCTAGCCCCTTCTCCCGCGAATCCTTCCCTTTTTCAGAAACCCGTCATAATGACGCATAATCAACTGCGATTCTATCTGCTGCACGGTATCCATAGCGACGCCGACCACAATAAGCAGCGATGTGCCGCCAAAGAAGAATGTCACGCCCAACCCCGTAGTGATCCCACTCAATTGCAACGAGCTGAGCAAATCGTCCAGCCCGGGTCCGATAAAAGGAACCGATTGAACCTTAAATCCGGTGATAAGGAACTCAGGCAGAAGGCAAATCAAAACCAGGTAAATTGCGCCGGCTAATGTCAGTCGGCTTAAAATG
>JAIRVC010000094.1 GCA_031254095.1 Acidobacteriota bacterium | reverse complement strand
ATTGAGCATCGACGCGCCGAAAACGCCGAGAGTTTCATATTCAGGCCGGCTGGTTTCCCCGATCCGCCATTTCTCATCAGTGATCTCGTATATCGCGCTGCATCCTATAGGGCAGGTGTGGCAGGTGTACTTTTTCTTTCTGTAATGTTTGTCCATTTCCGGGCCGGCGAGGGGGACAACCTGCGCTTCTGTTATATCCACCGCCGAACCTTCCCAGTTTTTGACGGAGGTATCGCCGCCAAAAACGCTGCCTTCATAAGTAGCCGTCGTTCCGTATTCCGCGAAAGCTTTAAAGAAGGGAACGTCAAGCGCCTTCCTCCACGCGTTTATCTCTTTGTTAAACGCGGTCATGGCTTCTTTGTCGGCAGGCTCGATGGCCATATTGCCGCGCACGACAAGAGCTTTCAGCTTTTTCGATCCCATTACCGCGCCCGGCCCGCCTCTTGCGGCGCATCTGTGGTAATCATTCATCACGGCCGCTATATTTGAAACCCTTTCTCCGGCGGGCGCAATCAGGGCGACGCCGATATTTTTGTCCCCGATTTCCTCTCTTATGGCATCTTCCGCTTCGGTAGTGGTTTTACCCCAGAGATGGGACGCGTCCCGAATCTCGACCTTGCCGTTGTCGATAAAAATATACGAAGGCTTGTCGCAGATGCCTTTGACGAAGACCGCGTCATAACCGGCTTTTTTCATGCGGGGGCCGAACGATCCGCCCGAATTGGCGTCATTCCAGCCGCCGGTGACCGGGGATTTGCAAACAACCGTGTACCTGCCGCCGAGTTGGGCGCCCATCGCGTTGGCCGGGCCGCTTACAAAGCCAAACACGCTTTGCGGCGAAAACGGATCCGTATTCGCAGGCATCTCGTTATAGAGAATTTTCGCGCCCAGCGACGGCCCTCCAATGAAGTCTCTCGCCCAATCTGACGGCAAATCGCGGACTTCGGTCGTCCCGGCCGACAAATCAACAAACAAAAGTTTTCCAGCATAGCCTTTCATGATGTCCTCCATTTTTTAGATAAGCGTTTCGTATTTATGGCGTCCGCAAACCGGACAGTCGGGATTTTTTCCCACGTCGATGTAGTCTGAACTGTTGTTCCAGACATCGATCCGGAAAAGGGTCTTCCGAACCCTTGGCGAGCAAAGCAGGATTTTCAGGGCTTCAGCGGATTCGATCGAAGCGATAACCGCGGTGACGCTGTTTAAAACCCCGGCGGTGCTGATCGTAGAGTAGGAACCCGGATGCGGGGCTTCGGGAAAAAGGCACCTGAAACAGGCGGTTTCACCCGGAATGATGTTCATTGTAAGCCCTTCGCTCGCCAGGACTCCGGCGTAAATCCAGGGTTTTCTCAATTTATCGCAGGCTTCGTTGACGAGGTAGCGCAGTTCGATATTGTCGGAACAGTCAAGGACAAGATCCACGTCGCCGATAAGAGTTTCTATGTTGGCCGCGTTCACGTCGGCGACTACGGGATCCAGTGTTATTTCGGAATTTATTTTTGCGAGGCGTTTAAACGCGGCTGTCGCCTTTTGAGTCGGGACGGAAGCATCCTGTTCGTCATAAAGCATCTGGCGATGCAAATTTATGAGCTCAACGCAGTCCCTGTCTATTATACGTATAAATCCTACTCCCGCCCGGCAGAGGTTATTGGCCGCGACAGTTCCCGTGGCGCCCAAACCGATGATCGCCGCCCTGGAACGTAATAGTTTTTCCTGTCCTTTTTCGCCGATGCCGTCAAAAACAATCTGACGGGAATATCTCTGCCGCAAACCGATTGCGCCTCCCTCTTAACCCGTATATTTCATCCTTAGGGATTTTCCCTGAACCCAGGGGAGCCTGCAAGTGAATAAATATATATTTTTCAATTACTTACAGGTTATTTTTCAGGACTATTTTCGCATATCGGTTGAAATTTGTTGTCGTTTAAGAGTTTTTGTAATTTATTGTAATTACGGCTCTTGTGCCGCGCGGCGACCGAGGTTGTAAAGCCGTCTCACGGCGGCTAATATCGCGCATTGAAAAATGCAAAACGCATCAAATCAGCTACTTTTTTATATATTCAAAGTCGGTGAATTTTTCCGCCAAGAGTTCACGCAGCGCCCGCAGGTCTTCGGTATAATCGTTTTTAGTTTCGTCTTCATCGTATTCCAGTATCTCCAGAACAGATATTTCAAAACCATTTTCGCCGTACTTTTTCCAGTCTTCCTGAAGATTTTTATTCGGAGGATAGTTTCCGGTGCTCAATTGTAAAGAAATGCCGTTAATGGCGGCGTTGATGTTTTTGCCAAACCCCAGATACGCTTTACCCGAGGGAAGGCATTTGTACATAAACACGCCCATTTCCGGCTTCATCTGTTTATACTTTTCTTTTAATTCCTTTTTATTATCCAATTTGAAACGCTCCTTATACTTTGTGAAACATATATACAACGATAGCACGCAGATGCTGAAAGAAACCACCGTGGCGCCATGGATTGGGCGGCGGGTTTTGCGCCGGCGGAAAACTGCGCCGACGTGAAAAAGCGCGGCGAA
>JAIRVC010000084.1 GCA_031254095.1 Acidobacteriota bacterium | reverse complement strand
TCTATTTTTGCAGTTGGTATGAAGTTTCTTCCGTCTTCGCCTACTTGCGCAGTGGATATGACATCGCCACTTTCTTCGTTTGGTTGTGCAGAGGGTGTGACGCCGCCACTTTCTTCGTTTGGTTGTGCGGTGGGTATAATGTCGCTACTCTCTTCATCTATTTGTACAGTGAATATGGCGCTGCCGTTTTCTTCCTCTGATTGCGCGGCGCTGTAGGAGCAGGAAAAGTGTTTTCTGGCGCCGATGGCAATGCGTTTGTTTGGAAAAATACGGTACAGCATTTCCACAATCAGCATGCCCCAAACAATCCATAGAAATAAGCCGGACAATAAATCTTGTTGCAATATAACAGAAAAGTCCAGTTTTTCACGGTCGGTAAAATATAGGTATATCGCCGCTGCAAGCAGAGCGCTGCGCAATATCAGGGACCATATATGGCGTTTGAACATCTTACTAATTGAAACTTTCATTTCAACAACAATCTCCCGTTACATCCAATTGATTTCCGTATGCTGCATTACGCAGATTCCGTCCGCCCTTGCATAGAATGTTTCTATGGCCTCGTCGCCCCTGCCGTATACTTCGAGCGTTGTCTTGTCTTCCCCTGAGACGTTGTGCTTTTGGATTTCCGCAATCATATACTCCGTACCTTCTTCCGGCGTAAGCTCCTCGGGAAGGGTTCCCGGTTCGTATTCCGCGCGCAGGATAAGGTTATAATCTTTGTCCATCTGCAAAATTACTATTTTTTCAGGGGCATACATGGGGCTGAACGAGACGGTTACAGATATTTTGTGGCTTTTGGGTTTTCCGTTTTCTATAATTGAGCTCGTAGTGTCTGTGAATATCGATCCGCCGCCGCTCTCGCGTCCCGGCTCGCCTCCATAAGACATACTCATCCCGGGGCCGCCGCCTCTCATAAGATAAACGCTGCCGTCCGCATTTTGATAAACAGGGTGCAGCCAACCTGTTATTTCACGCCCGTGCAGGAAGTTAACCGTTCCCCTTAAAATTATGCTGTTTTCAGCGCCATATCCAAAACCGGTATGACGGTCTGTGAACGCCTCGTCAATTGTGGAATACGCGTATTCGTCACGCTCCTCTGTAGCAGGCATCATCGGCGCATAAATTGCAAACCCTTCAATGTCTTTAAAAATATATTCTTCATATTCTATCAGTTTACCGGTTTCCTTATCTTTATAAGTTCTTATCCCCAATTCTGCAAAAACTTTTTCATTGCCGGACAGGTCAAGGTATTCCATTGTTACAAATGCCCCAATCTCCTTGCTGTGCACGTTTGGTTCCGTGCCGGTTATTGCCAGTTGGCATCCTGTCAGCATTTGTATGATTAAAATAATGGCGCAGCACAGTGCAAATATTTGTTTATTCTTCATCGCTTTCCTCCAGATTTCCGTCAAATTTCAAAATATCCCCGACATCACACTTCAGATGCCAGCAAACTTTATTGATTGTGCCGAACCTGACGCCCTTGGCTTTCCCGCTTCGCAGTATTGACAGGTTCGCCTCTGTAATATCCACAAGGATACACAGTTCCTTTGACGTCATATTCCTGCTTTTCAAAACATCTTCCAGATAGATTCGTATCGCCATAACACATCCTCAAATGAACATTTCGTTGTCTTCCCTGAGCCTTTTACCCTCGGAAGCAAATTGGGTCAAGAGCAGCGCGCCAAGGACAAACACTATAGAAAACACCGGAATATTGATAGAGACGTTTACCACCATAAGTGAATTGATAAAAACCATCTGAAGAATATTAAACCCGATGCTCAAAAGCACCGTTACTTTCAGGACAACCGCACACAGTCCGGACATGCGGGATACAGCGAAAACCGTTTCATCTGAGTAGCGGTCTTTTCGCATTTCATCAAGCATATTGATTGCGGCAAAAACAATAAGCACATTCAGCCCATATGGCAGGGCGTCCGTGATAAATTTAAATACCAAAAATACGTAACTTACGCCAAGCAGATGTTCATTGCCGCTATTTCCAGCTGAAAGCGCCGTCATAGAATCAAGCATTTCTTTAAAACAAATGCCGAAGGCCACAAAGACAAAAATCGCGCCGATAAACCCCAATACTACCGTCATATAACCGGCAAGCTTTTCAGGCGCGCCCGTAAAAAACAACCGCAGCGCCCGCAAGACAATATATCCGAAAATAATTGTATACACAATGCCGCCCAGTATCGCGTTCCCTAAAGCCGGTCCGGATGCCGGGCCCATCATGGCAATGATTCCGCCGGGGTTGATCATTTGATAAATTACATAGAAAAGCATGACGCTAAGCAGTATCAGAAGCCCGTCCTCTGCAAAAATTTCCCGCTTTTTTCGGAAAACGAAAAATAATGCAACAGGCAGCAAGCTTAGAGAGGTATAAATCATAATGGCGACGGCGTTTCCAAACCCGCCTGATAGAGATAATACGCGTAAACCTAAACCTATTTGTTCAAAAGGAAAAGCCATAGCTGTTGAAAAAACGTTTGATACAGATACCTGTCCGATGGAAATGATTACGCAAAGAGCGGCTTCAATCCCTAATATCCAATGCAAAGTTTTATATTTCATGATTGCCTCCG
>JAIRVC010000077.1 GCA_031254095.1 Acidobacteriota bacterium | reverse complement strand
GATATTTATTTTTAATCTCTATGGGTTACTACCCCGCCGCAAGCGGCAGGGTAGTAACTTTCTTTTAATAATTTTGCTGCCTACTTGACACAGTCACTCCATATAAGCATTTGCCGAAGGAGCGTAACGCAGAGTTTGGGGTTTTCGGAGATTGCCTATTGCGATGGATTTACTCCCAGCCGGTTTTTATGCCGTAAGGCAGCACCAGCCCGGTCGCCTCGATTTCGTTGATCTTTCCATTTCTGATTTTGAAAATGTGCATCGCGGGCATGTTGAAAACACCCTGATAGGAAGGCATTTCCACGCCGTTGATTTTCGCCGTTTTGAGCTTGCTGTCGTGAAACAGGTTTGAAAAACCGACCGCCAGCCCCTTCTGTTCGTCGATGACCAGCAGGCGGCGGTTGCGGATGTCGCTGATATAAGAGAAAACGCCGGCGGTAAGCTGCCCTTCGCAGGTATTCGGCGCGGAGGCGATTGCCATGCCAAGTTTCATCATTTCCGGATTGCCGCCCGCGCCGGGATTGAGTTCCACGGGTTTTGGCTTCGATTCCGTCTTGGGTTTTGAATCCGGTTTTGGTTCGGGTCTTTTCCCGCCTACCGAAACGCCGCCGTTTTCGCGGCGCTCGCAGTCCGCGGTAAACGGCGTCAGGGAGCCGTCATTAAGCGTGAGAGCGTCGTAATATGACAGGCCGATATCGAGCATCCGGTCGCGCGGCGTGCGCTCAGCCGCGGAAATGTCCTCCACCAGTCCCGGACGCGGCTTCTGGAGATTGGACATTGTAAGCAGCGAGGCGTCACGGACGGCGTGATGCTCCGCCTCGGCGATTTTGCCGCGCCGCAGAGCGAGGCGCACGCCCAGCAGCAAATTGGCGTCGCTGTTTTCCTTCATGATAACAAGCGCCGCGACCTGCTGCGTGACGGGATCGGCGGCGTAAATCTGAAAGTCCGTCGGGCCGCCGCTGGCCGTTACCCACAGCCCTTCGCCCACGGGAAGGATTACAGTGTTTTCCGTAAACTTGATGTCGCTGTCAAGCGGCACGGCTTTCGGATCGTGCTTGACCAGCGCGGCAAGGTAATTCTTCATCGTGGCGACAAGGCATTCCCTGTCGCAGGTCTCGGCCGCCTGCGAATTGCCCGGCGAAAACACCATCAAAAAAAGAGCGCACAACGCAATCGTAATTTTTTTATGTCCCATTACAGTCTCCTGTTCCCAAAAGAAACGCTGATTATCAGTGTTTCCCTAATTTTCCAAAACCCGCACCAGCCGGTAGTTCTTCCGGCCGTGGCGCAGCACAAGGAATTTGCCGTCTATGGCATCGGCGGCCGTTGCCCTTGCCGCCGGATCGAAAACCCGGCGGTTGTTCAGATAGACGCCTCCTCCTTCAATCGCGCGGCGCGCCTCGCCTTTGGAAGCGACCGTTCCGGTTGCGGCAAGCAGTTCCGTCAGCGGCAAACCGTCTCCTTTAAGTTTTTCGACGGATATTTCGCCCGAAGGAACGTCCGCGAAAATGTCGGCCACTTCCGCGCCCGTCAGCCCCGCGACTTCGCCGCCGAAAAGAACCTGCGATGCCTGCTCGGCTTTCCCCAGCGCCGTTTCGTCATGCACGATGCGCGTCATTTCACGGGCAAGCCGCCGCTGGGCTTCACGCTGTTCCGGCTTTTCCGAAACCGCGGTTTCCAGTTCAGCGATTGTTTGAGCGTCAAGCCAGGTGAAAAATTTCAGGTAATTGATCACGTCGCGGTCGTCGGTGTTGAACCAGAACTGATAAAAACGATACGGCGAGGTGCGTTCGGCTGAAAGCCAGACCGCGCCTGAAGCGGTCTTTCCGAACTTTGTTCCATCGGACTTGGTGATAAGCGGATAGACCAGCGCGCCGACCGATTTGCCGCGCGTTCGCCGGATCAGTTCCGCGCCGGCGGTGATATTGCCCCACTGATCGCTCCCGCCGGTCTGGAGCGTAATTCCGAAATTATCGTATAAATACAGGAAATCGTATGATTGCAGAAGCATGTAGCTGAATTCGGTAAACGAGAGGCCTTCTTCGCGTTCGAGGCGCGCTCGAACCGAATCCTTGGCGATCATGTAATTGACGGTGAAATGCTTTCCTGTGTCGCGGAGGAAATCGATAAGATTCAGCGAAAGAAGCCAGTCGGCGTTGTTTATCAATCGCGCGGGATTGGATTTTACCTCAAAATCGAGAAAATGCGCGAGCTGGCGTTTGATCGCGGCTATATTCACTTCGATTTCCTCATGCGAAAGAAGGAGGCGCTCATCCATACGGCCGCTCGGGTCGCCGATCATGCTTGTGCCGCCACCGGCAAGAGCAAAGGGGACGTGCCCGAATCTCTGCAAACGCGCCAGCGCCAGAAGCGGCACCATATGCCCCACGTGCAGGCTGTCGGCCGTCGCGTCAAATCCGTTGTAAATCTTCCGCGATCCCGTTGCCAGCAGTTCCGGAACGCTTTCGGTGTTGCTGTGTATAAGTCCCCGCCACTTCAGTTCGTCAAACGCGCCTGCCATTGCCTGATTCCTCTCTGTCCTAAAATTTCAAAGAGAAGAGTATAGCATCCGGGAACGTGCCTGTAATCGCGAATTACGCGCTGAAAGCGGAGCTGATCGCGGCGGCGATCAGGTAGAAAATCACATAAACGCCGCCAAACCACATTGCCGCGGATGAGGTTTTCAGCTTCTTTGAAACGGCGGCAAATCCGATGGACAGAAGCGCGAGCATCCATATGTTAAAAATATCCACGGCTTTGGCCAGACTCGTAAAAAATTTCGGTAAAACGTCATTTCCCGCGACCGTTTCAATCATGACGCTGAGATTGGACGCGATAGCTGGCATTTCGTAAGCAATTGCGCTTCCCGGCGCTTTAACCTGCAAAATGACCACCGTCAGAACCGTGGATACAATAGTTACCGCAGTCATTACGTAAAGCGATACTT
>JAIRVC010000017.1 GCA_031254095.1 Acidobacteriota bacterium | reverse complement strand
GCCACGGGACATTGACCTAACGCGGCTTTACGGATACGCGCGGAATTATTTCTTATCGTTAGATTGTTTTCCGTAAATTCTTTATTTCCTTGTTTTAATATATTTAATATATCATCAGGCGTTAATTCCGACCGCTCCTCTGCCGTAAATGTCTTATTGGGCGGAACGGATAGTGAGGATAAGCTGCATTTTCGTTCCAGTTCGTCTCTGTTCAACTTTTGACAATCTCCATTGTGTCAACTTTCTGCGCTCCTCGACCTCTCCTAAGCGGCCGCGCTACGCGTAAGAATTAATTTTAACCCGGAATTTCGTAAAATAGTAGCGTTTTGGAAAATTGTATGAAACGAGCAGCAGAGTTGTTGCATGGCCGGAATGACGGGAGTGCGCGGATAATCAGGTTACAGGCGCCGCACTGTTTTGGAAGCAGCAGCGGGCGCATTCCCTCATTTTTTGTGAGAAATGCTCAGAAGTTCGCTCAGAAAATGTTGTCGGATCAAATATATTCCCTCATTTTTTTGTAATTCCGTATTGTGTTTGATGCGGGAAAAGGCTATAGTACCTCAAAAACCGGGTGCGCGCCCTGAAAAACCCTTTAGGAGGCAACATGATCTATTTAAGCCGGAAAATAGATTCCTTTCTTTTGGAGTGGAAAAACAATCCGGACAGAAAACCGCTCATTGTCAAAGGTCCCCGACAGGTCGGAAAAACCGAATCGATAAGCAGGTTTGCCGCAAAGAACCATGAAAACGTCATCTATATCAATTTTGTTGAAGAACAAAAATACAAAGTGATAACGTCTGACGGATATAAAACGGATGATATCGTCAGGAACATTTCCCGTATTGATCCGACAAAACGCTTTATCGTCGGCAAAACGCTCATATTTTTTGATGAATTGCAGGAATATCCTGAAATTTCTACTGCGCTGAAGTTCTTTAATATCGACAGCCGGTTTGATGTTATATGCAGCGGTTCCATGCTTGGCGTCAATTACAGGAAAATTGAAAGCAACAGCGTCGGCTATAAAACTGATTATGAAATGCGGTCTCTCGATTTCGAGGAATTTCTGTGGGCAAAGGGCTACGATGACGCATTCGTCGCCGATATGCTTGATCACATGGCAAATCTGACGCCGTTTAACGACGCCTTGATGTCAGTTTGCAACTCGCTGTTTCTGGATTTTTGCATACTCGGAGGTATGCCGGCTGTTGTACGGGAGTATATAACCAGAGGCAATTTTGAAGGCTCGCTGGAAATCCAGCGGCAGTTGCTTGCGGACTACAAAGAAGATATCCGAAAATATGCCGACGGCATGGATCAAGCCCGCATACTCAATGTGTTCAATCACATCCCTTCGCAGCTGGCCAAAGACAATAAGAAATTCCAGATTTCAAAAGTCGCGTCAGGCGCGCGATTCAAGGATTATCGAGGCTGCATTGAATGGCTGAATGATGCCGGCATGACGAATATTTGCTATTGCCTGAATTTCCCTGAACTTCCGCTCAAGGGGAACTATGATGAATTAAAGTACAAAATATACTTTGCGGACAGCGGACTGCTTGTGGCGATGCTTGATGATGAGGCTCAGGAGGATTTGAGGACGAACAAGAATCTTGGCGTATACAAGGGCGCGCTCTACGAGAATATCGTCGGGGAAGCTCTTGTGAAAAGTGGATATGGACTTTACTACTATAAACGCGATGATTCGACTTTGGAGGAGGACTTCTTCGTCAGAACCGCGTCAAAACTGATTCCCGTTGAAGTAAAGGCAAGAGGCGGGAGGGCTAAATCGCTCAGGGCGCTGATTGACAGCGACAGGTATTCAGATATACAGTACGGCATCAAGCTCACAGGGGGAAATGTTGGATACAGCGACAACATCTATACATTTCCATATTTTTGCGCTTTCCTGCTTAAGCGGCATCTCAGGAATCGCTGATGGCAACCTCCGAAAACCCCAAACTCTGCGTTACTCCTTGCGGCAAATGCTCATTTATGTAAACTCCGCTTTGCCTCAGTCGCAAGCCTTGATTTTGGGGTTTTCGGAGGTCTCCCAATTAATTTTCCGTGCGGAACCGAGGGACAAAGGCATATATCAACCGAGGTTGCGCGTGACATGGGAATTTGGGAATTTGGCGATTCGCCTGCGTGCGCGGCCATTTAATCGGCGCTTCCGCCGGAAGCGCTCATGGCTTCCGGCCATAGATCGGCTTCATAAACAACCAGAGCGTTTCCTTCCAGGCAGACATCTTCAAAGGCAGCTTCTCCGTCTGCCTTTTTGAAGTAAACGGTCAGCGTTTCACCGCTGCGCACCAGAACCTCGACGGGAGATTCCGCTTCGCTGCGAACGGCGGCGAGCAGCGCGGAGGCGACCGCGCCTGTGCCGCACGCCAGCGTTTCGTTCTCAACCCCGCGTTCATACGTACGCAAGCTCAGGCGATGCGGATTTTCCACAAAGGCAAAATCAACATTTGCGCCTTCAGGCTTGAAACTGCCGTGAATCCGCAGCGCGCGTCCAAAGCGGGCGACATTGACGGCCTCAAGCTCTTTCGCGTCTTTCAGGAAGCAGACGGCGTGAGGAACGCCGCTGTTGATAAAATCCAGGGCAAACAACCGGTTTGCGGCCTTAACGTCCAGATTGCGGCGCAGATCTTCCGGCGCGGGCATCTGCACTTTGACCTTGGTGTCCAAAAGTTCCGCCGAAATAATGCCCGCGCCGAAACGGAACGACATGCGCGGCTTGTCGGCTATGCCGGTCAAATACGCGAACCGCGCGGCGCAGCGAGCCCCGTTGCCGCACATCTCCGGTTCACTGCCGTCCGCGTTGAAAACCCTGCAACGAAAATCGGCGTCAGGATCGTTTTCAATCAGAATGACGCCGTCGGCGCCGACCGACCCCCCCCGGCGGCAGACGCCGCGAACAAAATCATGACAATGATCGGCATCGACAACCCGCTTGCGGTTGTCGATCATTATGAAGTCGTTTCCCGCGCCTGTCATTTTGTAAAAGTGAATCCGCTGCATCCTGTCGATCCCAAATAGTTAAGATATGTGAACCCCTAAGAGCCCTAAACTCTGCGTTACGCGGCCGATCCAAAATGCCCATTTACGTAAATGTAAACGCCGCTTTTGTCTCGGCCGCAAGCCTTGATTTTGGAGTTCTTAGAGGTTCACATAATTATTGAATATCAATTTCCTGAATTTTTCCGGTTTCCCCGATTTCGTAGCCGCCGAGAGCCATAACCTGCTTCCGGAATTCATCAGACCGTATAATATCAAGCAGCAGCGCGATACGCGGGTCTTTAAGAAAACGTGCGGGAATCACCAGGTCATAACGTTCACGGGCGATTGGTATAAAATCAAGATCAAGCGCCCGCGCCGCCGCAAGAATGCCCATTCCCACGTCCGCGCGGCCGGAGGTCACGGCCATGGCGACGCCCATATGCGTGTATTCCTCATTGCCGTAACCGGAAATTGATGCCGCGCCGATGCCAGATTTTTTCAATTCGTAATCAAGCAGTATACGGGTTCCCGAACCCGCCTGCCGGTTGACGAGCGCGACATCCGGGCGCGCCAGATCGCCGACGCCGCGAATCCCTTTCGGATTTCCTTTTTGCGTCATCAATCCCTGATGGCGATGCACCAGCGTAACAAGCGCGATGTCGGCGCCGGGCAGATATTTTTTCAGCCATGACCGGTTATAATCGCCCGTATCGGGGTCAAGCAGGTGCGAACCCGCGAAATGCGCGATTCCTTTCCCCACCGCCAAAAGGCCGCCCATGCTGCCGATATTGCTCGATGAAACGGCAACGCGGCCATCGGACGCTTCTTTGACCGCGCTGGCAAGAAGATCAATCGTCAGATCGTGCGAACCGAGCATCAGCAATCGGTTGTTCAATTCGCTTTCCGGGGTCAATAATTCAACCGGAGCGGTTTCCCCCTCGGAATAACCGCCAACGTTCGACGGAATGCGCAAAATGCCGTCGGCGCGAACAAGAGACGTCATCATGCCGGCCCCGCCTCCCAGCGGCACGGCGACGGCTCTTCCGTCTATTTTCCCGACAATGACGCGGACATGCTCCTCAAGTCCCAGCTTTGATGGAATTTTCCGCCCAAGAACGGCTTCAACTTCGGGATGCCGGGGCGCGGGCTGTCCCTGAATCTGAAAGAGAAGCGGACGCACGAATTCCCTGAAGGAGACCGCCGCGGAGACCGGATAGCCGGGAATGCCGACGACAGGGCGATCCTTAATCGCCGCTAGCAGAGTCGGTTTTCCCGGCATCAACGTTACGCCGTGAACGAGCAGCTCGCCAAGCTCGGCGAACGCCGCGGGCGTGTAATCTTCGGATCCGGCGGACGAGCCCGCGATAGTCATGACAACATCGTAACCGTCGGCTATGCCCGCGAGTATGGCCTCCTTGATCGCTTCAGGCAGATCGGGCGCGGGGCGGCCGAGCGTACATTCCGCGCCACATTCGGACGCCAGCGACGCCAGCACCTGTCCGTTTACTTCAATAATTTTCCCTGGCGGCAACGGATCGGGGGCTTCCTCCGGCGAAATAATTTCGGTTCCCGTGGGAATAATCAGAACGCGCGGCCTGCGAAACACTTCAACTTCAAGCACGCCCGACGCCAGCAGCGCGCCCAGATCGTAAGGGCGCAAAACATGACGCGCGGGAACAATGATTTCCCCTTTGACGATGTCCTCGCCCATTTTGCGGACGTTCTGCCATGGATAGACCGCTTCACGAACCTCACAGCGGCCGCCGACGCGTTCTACCTTTTCGATCATGACTACCGCGTCGGTTCCTTCGGGAAGCGGATTGCCCGTGTTGACGGAAATGGCTTCCGTTTCCATCGCCAGAGAAACCGGGGTTTCCGGAAAAGCGGCGAATGTCGATGCCGCGCGCACCGCGACGCCGTCCACCGCCGAAGCGTTATAGGCGGGCGTCGAACGAACGGCTTTTACGGCGCGCACAAGGCGGCGGCCTAGAGCCAGGCGCACCGAAACGATTTCAGAAGCTGCCGGCAAATCTTTGAACCGCGAGAAAAATATCGTCTGCGCTTCATCGAGGGATTTCAAATTGCGATAGCTCTGTCTTTTAGGAATCATATTCTTGCGCGTTCCATGATTTTCGGAATGCCAACCTTAATGATAGTGAATAACCGTTACTGTTTCCCCGCGGGACAATCCCTCGGCGTTCATCGGAACGCGCACAACGCCGTCCGCTTTTGCCAGCGTGGAAAGCATACCCGATTTTCCCATTACCGGATACGCAACGCGCGTTCCGTCTTCCGCTTCTTCGACGCTGACCCTGACGTATTCCTCAAGCCCGATCTCAGAGTGCAGCGATAAAGCCAGCGTCGCGCGAACTTCATGCCCGGCCGGGCCTTTTTTTAACGGCACGCCGCACAGGTAGTCCAGAAACGGCGCGAGAAAAATCTGGGCGATTACCAGCGCGGAAACCGGATGTCCCGGAAGGCCGAAAATCGCCTTGCCGTTCTGACGCCCAAGCAGAGTCGGTTTTCCCGGCTTGATCGTGACGCCGTGTGCCAGGATTTCCGCGCCCGGCAGAGCGGCGACGGATGACGCCAT